>CAJQGN010000118.1 GCA_905477545.1 uncultured Acidimicrobiales bacterium
GGGACCGCTAGCGACACGAATGCTTGGAGATCACGGTGCCGACGTAATCCGAGTTGAAAGTCCAAGTGGCGATTCCACCCGAAATGGGCTACCCGCCCGCAACCAAGGAATGTCCGGTTTCAGCCTGAACCTTCAGCGCAACAAAAGATCACTCAGCATTGACTTAAAGTCAACTCATGGGCACGAAGTCATGATGAAGCTTATTGCTTCGGCTGATGCTTTGGTAACTAATATGCGATCGCAGGCGTTAAAGCGTTTAGGTCTCGATGAGCAAGAGCTCACGACAAAATTTCCGGAGCTTATATATTGCCGAGCCAACGGGTTTGGAAGTGGCGGCCCGTATAGAGATAAAGCAGCCTATGACGATGCCATTCAGGCTGCGTCCGGTCTTTCGGGCCTTATCGGTTCGGCACAAGGTAAACCAGGCTATGTTCCGGCAGTAATCGCCGACAAAGTAACAGGCCTTCATATAGTTCAGGCGGTAATGGCAGCTTTACTTTTCAAGGAACGCACTGGCAAGGGCCAGCACATTGAAGTCCCGATGTTTGAAACTATGGTCACCTTTAATCTTGTGGAACATTTACGCGGTCCAGTTTTTGAACCTTCCGAAGGCCCGTTTGGCTATGAAAGGCTGCTCTCGAAATCTAGAAATCCAGTTGAAACATCTGACGGATTCATGTGCATTCTCCCGTACACAGACCAAAATTATAAAGATTTTTTTACTTATATTAGCTCTCCAGAACTTGCAGACGATCAGCGTTTCCAGGATCACAACAGTCGGATCGAACATACCGATGAGCTCTATCAGCTGATCGCTGATGCAGCGGTCGAGCACACGACTCAAGAATGGTTAGATTTTTGTGACGAACGATCTATCCCAGCCGCAGCTGTTCTTGACCTCAAAAATGTTCATCTTGATCCACATCTTTCCGAAGTTAATCTGATGAATCTTGTCAAGCATCCGAGCGAAGGTATGTACAAATACGTTAGGGACCCAGTCGAATACTCAGAATCCCCGACAGAACTTCGCTTTCACGCTCCTCGTTTGGGCGAACACACCAAAGAACTATTAGCTGAACTTGGATACGACAAGAAAGACATCGAAGAGCTCATCGCTAATGGTGCCGTTGTTAGTGAATAAAGTCTCCAGCCGGTTGCAGATCACCCTGCCGATGGATCAACTAAAATTTTTACTGCCTGGATTCGGCGATTGGCCAAACCGTCAATAGTCTCGCCGAGCTCATCAAGATTTATAATCTCATTTCGCAGTGGCGCTACCAAGATGCGCCGATCAAGAATCATTCCCGCTGTCGCTTTCATTTCTTCTAGCGTGAACACCATCGATGTATAAAGAGTTATCTCTTTGCTGATCCAACGAATTGGACTTATCGTCGCGTTTTGGCTAGTTACGCCAACCAGGCAAACACCTCCTCCTCGACGAACCATGTCTACCGACTGTTGCATAGTCTGCGGAATACCCGCACAATCAAAGGCTAAATCGGCTTTGAGTCCCCCATTTACTTCACTCAGGATCTGACTCAGTTCTTCACCAGGGGCCACCGCGCGATCAAGTCCAAGAGTTAGACCGAGTTCTCGCCGGCTCTCATCAGGATCTATAGCTATCACCAGCCCTGCGCCAGCTGCTCTAGCGCATTGAGCTGTTAACAGCCCTATTGCTCCGGCGCCGACGATACATACAACATCGCCTATACGAATGTTACTGCGCCTTACAGCATGAAAAGCCACTGCAGCCGGTTCGATGAGAGCCGCATCTCTGACGTCTATACGTTCAGGTATTTTAATTACGCGCTCTGCAGTTACTTTCAAGAAAGGCGCAAAACCTCCGGAGGTTGGCCCCGATGATCCTGCATATTCAGACCAACTTTTTTTACAATATTGGCTCATCCCTGAACGGCATTCCTGGCAACGTCCACAGCCCGGGGCCAATGCTCCCGTGACTCGGTCACCTTCACTCACATTTTGCACTTCGCTGCCTGCCGCGGAGACGATTCCAACCCATTCATGGCCACAAGTCCCTGGCGCATATTTCCAACCTTCTACATACGCGTGAATGTCACTGCCGCAGATACCGCATAGTTCAACAGCGATTACCACTTCGAAGGGTCCGGGAATGGGGTCTTCCCGCTGAACCAACTCAAACTGGTTTTTTCCGGTGATCAGACCTGCTCTCATTATTTGTACTCCTGTACTTAACTATGCGTGCAACTACGCCGTCTCAAATTCTTTCATATAGAACTTGGCTATGTGTCACTTTTAAGGATCCCGCTTTACAAAAGGGAAGGCTGCGCCTACGACGCAACCCTCCCTTAATTAAGTTACAAACTGAATAGCTTTATCCTTTATTTCCTAAGCTCGTCCTCCTATTCCCTTTCCAAGGGCCGAGATCGCAGCATCTTTGATAGGGATAAAAGCCAATATCACTATTGCAGTAGCCAAATCCATACCGAATCTTTGCAGAGACAGCAATTCAGTGCTTACGCCATAGCCGAGCAGTCCGCCGCCATCATTAACTTGAGAGATCATGACGAACAGATAAGCCCATACGAGGTTGAGGTTTGTTCCCAGTACAGGAATTGATTTCAACATCGCGTTCACGTTCACAGTTTCGAGAACGCTATCGACGACTGCCATAACACCTTGGAAAAGAATTCCCATGATGATAAGGGTCAAAATTGTCGACATCATAATTAGGTACCCCCTTTGGTACGGTAGTAAACCAACAAACAACTTAATGAATGTTTAGTTACTTCTCACAGAGTACCTAACCATTACCCATTAATCGAGCATTTGACTCGCTGACATCTTTTACTCGACTCTGATTCCGGATATCGCACGAGCAATAACTAGCTGCTGGATTTGTTCGGTTCCTTCGAAAATATCAAAGATTTTGGCGTCTCGGTGCCAACGTTCAACTGGGTAGTCTCGAACGTAGCCGTAGCCTCCAAGAATTTGGATGGCGCGTTCGGTGGACCATACGGCTACACGCCCGGCTTTAAGTTTGGCCATTGAGCCTTCAGCATTTTTGTATTTTCGATGTTTACCGAGCCAGGCAGCCCTATGGACTAATGCTCTCGCAGCTTCAATTTCCATCGCCATATCTGCAAGCATGAAAGAAATCGACTGATTCTCAATAATCGCCCGACCAAATTGATGCCGCTCTTTCGCATACTCCAACGCATACTCGTAAGCAGCTCGAGCAACTCCCACTGCCTGAGCCCCCACAGCGGGTCTCGTGGACTCAAAAGTTTGCATTGCGGCCTGAGCGTTTCCAGGCTTGCCTTCACGAACTCGCGCTAGACGTTCATCTAATTTTTCTTTGCCTCCGAGCAAACAATTCCCGGGGATACGGCAATCATCTAAAACAACTTCTGCTGTGTGGCTAGCTCTTATCCCATGTTTCTTAAACTTCTGACCTTGACTAAGTCCCTTTGTACCTGGAGGAACAACAAAGCTAGCATGACCTCGGCTTCGGTATTCCGGTTCCACGACTGCGACAATCACATGCACGTCGGCGATACCGCCATTAGTTATCCATGTTTTTGTTCCGTTGAGTACCCATTCATCTGTGGATTCTTCATAGACCGCCCGAGTTCGCATTCCTGCAACGTCCGACCCAGCATCTGGTTCGGAAGAAGCGAAAGCCCCAAGCATCAAATTTCCAGGCGAGCCATAGCACTGAGGTACCCACTCCATAACTTGTTCACGGGTGCCAGAAGCACCGATACCCGCTGCAGCCAAGCCACTTCCCATTATCGACAATCCAATACCCGCGTCACCCCAAAACAGTTCTTCGAGAGCAACCGGCATCGTCAAACCAGTTGGGTCATTCATCATCGCCTCGGCCATAAACTCCCAGCCATACAAACCAATCCTAGCCGCTTCTTCAATAACAGGCCAAGGGGTTTCCTCTCTCTCATCCCAGTCGCTTGCAACAGGACGAATGATGTCTTCAGCGAAAGTATGCACCCAATCTTTAATCTGGATTTGGTCTTCATTTAACTCAGGGTTGAAATCCATACTAGTAAGTTACCTATTGGTAACAAATTATGCCAACTCAATGCTCATTCAATTTACGACTTCAACCAACATCGGCTCGGGCTCATGGATCACCAGCGAACTACCACCCCGCCGTTTAGCCAGAATGACCTCGCGTCCAGCAGCACCTATAAGATCATCAGGTTCCAACACCGGGTATGCAGAATAAGTTGCGCCCAGTCTTAGATTAATCGAAATTAAATGCCCCGCAACTGCTACCGGATCATCAAATTTATCGAGGATTCGTTCACCTACAATGACAGCACCATCTACGTCACGAACACCAGGCAACAGCACAGCAAAGGCATCCTCATCGCAGCCAAGAACTGAGTCATCGGTGCGAATACATGACGAAATTCTCCGCGCGATCACTTCGCGTACGAGCGATTGTTTAACTGTCTTGGGAAGTTCTTTCTCAAATTCAAGGTCGACATACAGAACAGCTAAACCTCCAGTTGGACGAACGCGGCGTTCACCTTTGCGTTTCTTTAGCTTTGTTCCAACGCCTGGTCTGCTCAGTACCCAATCAGAATATTCGGTTTCTTCTGAAAGAAGAACGCGCGCCCCAACCGCCACCAGCAACAAGAGTGCTACTTCATGAGCTAAAGCGACAGCATCTAAATTTAATTCCACGTAACGTAACGAGAACCAAATTTCGCTTGCTACATGCAGTAACGCTATAGCAGCGGCAATTACCGCCGCCCGAAGCACTTTGAACCTCGCAACAACCTCAAAAATAGGAAACAATAAGAGCATCCAGAGCCCACTTGCGGGGTCTAACCCAACACACCAAATCGCAATAAAAATAATCGCTGTGTCTGCAGCTGTTTCTATAACGATTCTGAACTGAATGGAAGATAATGGAACTTGCGGGTTTCGACTTGGGTCAATCAAATTGACAAAGAGCAACATCCCACCGAGCATGACCCCTAGCGGTAGTGGCGGGGCCAATGGCCCTGGGATACTCGTTGTTCCCTGAGACCACAACAGTGCCGGAAGCAAGACAACAATGAGATAACGAGTTCGTCTCAAACACGCAGATCGCACGCGTATACCGTGCGACGCAAATTTGTTCTGATCTTCAGGTACTTCTTCGAGGCTTCCTGCGTCAGCAATCTTTAAATCGGTTAAATCTGAGATGTGAACCGAGAGTACGCACAACAGCCCTAGGTCATAGGCATTTCATTGGGGTTTCTTAAATTTTCTTAAGAAAAATAATTTCCTCAAAACGTTAATCAGATACTCGGTGACAAGTTGTTTCCTCCCGATACCGTAAGCAGCATGGTGCAGGTTCCTGAAAAACCAACGATCGATGGACTTGAGTCCAAATGGATGCAGACTTGGGAACAAGAAAGCGTGTATAAATTCCAGCGAAATAAAAAGCGAGATCAAGTTTTTAGTATCGACACCCCGCCACCAACGGTCAGCGGGTCTCTTCACGTTGGTCATGTCTTCTCCTACACACACACCGACACGATTGCTCGCTATAAGCGAATGGTCGGACTGGAAGTGTTCTATCCAATGGGGTGGGATGACAATGGACTTCCAACTGAAAGAAGGGTGCAAAACTATTTTGGAGTTCGATGCGATCCAACGCTTCCTTACGACGAGAACTTTAAAATTCCACCTGACGGCGGTGATGAGAAAGCAATAAAAAAACGCAAAGAAATGAGCATTAGCCGCCGCAACTTTGTAGAACTCTGCCACGTTTTGACTGAAGAGGACGAAAAAATATTCGAAGGTCTGTGGCGGCAACTTGGGCTAAGCGTTGACTGGTCATTAACGTACGCAACAATTGATGAACGCTGCCAAAAAGTAGCTCAGCGAGCGTTCTTGAAAAATCTAGAGCGAGGCGAAGCCTACCAATCAGAAGCTCCATCTCTTTGGGATGTAACATTTCGAACCGCAGTTGCCCAGGCAGAGTTGGAAGATCGTGAGCAAACCGGCGCCTACCACAAACTGGCTTTTGCGGACGCTAACGGTTCTCAAATTCTTATTGACACGACGCGCCCCGAACTGCTGCCTGCGTGCGTAGCTCTTGTCGCCCATCCTGATGACAGCAGGTACCAACCACTTTTTGGCACGACCGTTACAACTCCTATATTCGGAGTCGAAATACCAGTATGTAGCCATGAGCTCGCAGACCCAGAAAAAGGTACCGGTATAGCGATGGTCTGCACTTTCGGTGATACCACCGATGTCACATGGTGGAGAGAGTTGAACCTTCCTGTTCGAGCAGTTGTAAACAGAAATGGAAGAATAATAGAAAGTCCTCCTGAAGGCATTGAGACGGCTTACGGTTTGTCGTCTTACGGCCGTCTGACTGGAAAAACTATTTTCTCAGCTAAAAAAGAAATCGTAGAGATTCTGAAAGAAAGCGGCGCTCTTATTGGCGAACCGCGACCGATTAGCCATTCGGTGAAATTCTTTGAGAAGGGTGACAAACCCCTCGAGATTGTAACTAGTCGCCAGTGGTACATCAAAAATGGTGGTCGGGATAGAACACTGAACTCACAACTCATCGAACGCGGGAACCAAATGAATTGGTATCCGAGCTACATGAAAACAAGATACTCAAATTGGATAGATGGACTCAACGGGGACTGGCTGATTAGCAGGCAACGTTTTTTCGGTATCCCTATCCCGCTCTGGTATCCGCTTGATGAAGACGGGTCACCAATTTGGAACGAACCAATAGTTCCAACCGAACAAGAGTTACCGATAGATCCATCTTCCGAAACGCCAAAGGGTTATGACGCAACGCAACGAGACCAGCCCGGCGGATTCGCAGGTGAACCAGACATCATGGATACGTGGGCAACGTCTTCTCTTACTCCGCAAATAGTTTGCGGATGGGGCGCTGACGATGATCTTTTCGCTAGAACTTTCCCCATGGACTTGCGACCTCAAGGCCATGACATTATTCGAACATGGCTCTTCTCGACAACGGTTCGTTCTCATTTAGAGTCAGATGTCGCTCCTTGGAAAAATTGTGCACTATCAGGATGGATCTTGGATCCTGATAGAAAAAAGATGTCAAAGTCTAAGGGAAACGTCGTGACTCCGGCAGGCCTTCTAGATGAGTATGGCTCTGATGCAGTTAGATATTGGGCGGCGAATGGACGACCGGGAGCAGACACAGCGTTCGATGAAGGGCAGATGAAAATTGGTAGACGCCTCACAATTAAAATTCTCAATGCCTCAAAATTTGCCCTCAATTTGGCCGGAGATTTTGAAGACGACCATTACGTCATTAACAATCCACTAGACCGCTCTCTACTCGATCGTCTCGCCAATTTGGTTGACTCGGCGACAGACGCATTTGAAGAATTTGATTATGCGAGAGCTTTAGAACGAACTGAACAATTTTTTTGGTCATTCACAGATGACTACGTCGAGCTAGTAAAGGCAAGGGCATACGGAAGTACCAATGACGAGGATACGAGATCGGCTCACGCCAGCTTGGCAATCGCAGTCGATACTTTACTTAGACTTTTTGCCCCATTCCTACCATTCGTTACAGAAGAAGTTTGGTCCTGGTGGAAATCTGGATCGATACACCAGGCCAAGTGGCCAGAGTCAGCTCCCATAAGAGAACTCACAAATGGAGTTGATCCTGCCGTGTTTGATTTAACTGCCGAAACTCTTTCTGAAATCCGTCGGGCTAAAACCGAGGCAAAAAGAAGTTTAAAAACAGTAGCGGAAAAAGTAACGATTAGAGACACTGCCGAACGGCTCACACTTCTAAAAAGTGTGAGTGCTGATCTTTCAGCGGCCGGAAACATTAACGAAATCGAGTTCGAGCCCCATGATCAAAAAGAAATTACCATCACATTGGTTCCAGAAAAGTAACGGAACCTGACGCAACAGCGGAGTTACCATGCGAAGTCGAAAGCCGGTAGTTTATCTATGGCTGCTTTTCCTCTGCGCATCCCATTATTTTGTTTTCCACGACACTCAGTCTCTGAGCGCATCACCGCGTCAACCAGGCATCTATCTTCCTCAAGATTCATCGCAAGCAGGCGAAGTTCATGTGTTCGGAAACGCCGGCCACTTCGAATGCAAAAGCCCCAACCGACAAACTGAAGCGTTACGACTAAGTGAAGTACAAGAAAATTGCCAAGCAGGGTCATTTCAAAATCATACGAATAGCAACATTGTTTCTATGACTGAAGCACCTTCGGGTAGCGGCTATTGGGCTTTATCAGACACTGGCATAGTCAGCGCTTCGGGTAATGTTGCCCACTTGGGAGATCTTGCCGCGCTGGGGAGAGTCAACGCCCTCGGCTCTCCTATTGATATAGCTGCTTCGCCAAATGGGGCGGGTTATTGGATAACAACTTCAACAGGAGTTGTATATGCCTTCGGTTCAACTAGATGGCATGGGGCCACTGGTCATCTAGATTTACCAAGTTCAATCGTCGATATAGAACCTAGCCCAACTGGAGCTGGATATTGGCTAACATCAGCGGGGGGAAATATTTTTGCTTTCGGAGATGCCAAGTTTCACGGCTCTGCGAAAGAACACAATCTTTATCGGCCAGCAGTAGATTTGATAAGCACTCCATCTGGGGACGGTTACTGGCTGGTCGGTTCCGATGGTTCTGTTAACGGCTTTGGAAGTGCTAAATTTCGTGGGTCTTTAGGACATAATAAATTGTCGACCACACAAATAATTGGCGGCCAAGGTACATCTGATGGAAATGGCTATTGGCTCATAGGACACCGAGGGAGCATTTTTGCATTCGGAAGTGCTTATTATGCGGGTTCAATGAATGCTTCGGCTACCGCACCTATAGGAGCTTTCGCATTCGATCTCGTAAACAACGGCTACTGGCTTTTGACCAAAAATTCACCAGCTGTTCCCAGCAATTCAGGAATCGGCAAGCGAGCAATTTTTTCAAATCGGTTACACCGGGTGTGGTTAGTAAACGACGACGAAACGGTTCATCGAAGCTATCTTGTTAGCGGAAAAGCAGATACGCCAACACCAGGTGACTACAGCGTTTTTTCAAAATCTCGGCGCACTGTCGCTGGTCATGATGATATTTCAATGGAATACATGGTTCGTTTTACGTGGGGGGTTACTCTGGCAATTGGTTTCCACAGTATTCCAAATGGAGGCAATGGAGAGCCGCTTCAGACTGAAGCTCAACTTGGTACCTACAGATCAGCGGGCTGCATCAGATTACGGAATGACCAGGCTAAAGAGCTATACGACTGGATGCCCGTGGGGACAACCGTCGTCGTCACAAATTAAAATATCTAAGCAAGCTTGCTAATCATCGGTCCCAGCTTTTGAGATTCCATATCGATCTTCAAAACTAACTCGTTTCGGCTCATCAGCGTTTTCCTCGCTCACATCTGATTCATTTTTGAGCCATACCGTTCGTTGAGGGAATGGAATCTCAATGCTTTCTCGATCAAAAGCCTCTTTTATCCGCTTTCTTAGAAGCCTTCCAGTGCCCCATTGTTCTGAAGGCTCAGTCTTCACTGATAGCCGAATGGTGACAGCATCAGCACCGAAATTTTGAACACCCGCTACGACAGGCTCTTCAATAATCGTTGCCTCTTGGCGTTGCTCTTGCCACAACCCGTCAGCTACTTCTTTAATTGTTTCCATAGCCAAGTCAAGGTCCGTGTCATATGCAACATCAATATCTAAAATTGCGCGCGCCCAAACTTGCGACATATTACCTACTCTTCGAATTTCACCATTAGGGATGTGCCACAAAGTCCCGCTCACATCTCTAAGTCTCGTTGTTCTTAAACCAATTGACTCGACGGTGCCAGTCGCCTCACCCGCATTGATCACATCTCCTACTCCGTACTGATCTTCTATCAACATGAAGATACCGCTGAGAAGATCACGCACTAACGACTGGGCACCAAATCCTATAGCCACACCCAAAATTCCAGCTCCCGCTATAAGTGGACCCAAGTTGATATCGAATTCGCCGAGCAACATCATTAGCATGACTGCACCAATGCCCGCAGATGCAACACTCTTAAAGAGCACCCCTAATGTTTTGGCACGCTGGCGAGCCCTCTCAGAACGTTCATGCAAGGCAGAAAGTTTCCTCGCCAGTATGTCTCGGCGTATTGCGGTACCGGTTGATTCAACTTCCTCAACTGCGCCCTGCTCGTCGACTTTACGCTCCTGCATCAATCGCTCAATCAATCCATCAATTCCGCGATGAACAATTCTTCGCACAACCAACGCTAAGACAACAATCAAAATAATTTTGACTGGCTTATCCACGAGAAAGCCTGCCAACGCAGCCATATCTGAGCTATCAGTTAGTTCAAAAATTTTCTGACATAACCAAT
The DNA here is from genome assembly GCA_905477545.1 of uncultured Acidimicrobiales bacterium. Taxonomy (GTDB): domain Bacteria; phylum Actinomycetota; class Acidimicrobiia; order Acidimicrobiales; family Poriferisodalaceae; genus UBA9040. Next base: position 10,387 of record CAJQGN010000118.1, read on the forward strand.
CAGTATCAATCCCGCAAGCATCTTGAAGTTCAGTCTGCCCATTTGTGGTGTTTAAGTCAGTCACATTTAACATCTTAGGATTTAGTTAGCGCATCCACAGGACAACCTGATGACAAACAGCAACCATCTAACTACAATCTCTATCGTGAGCACACATTCTGATGTAGTCATTTACGAAATTTCTTCTGGAATTGCAACAATTATTTTAAACAGACCCGAAAATAAAAATGCTCTTAGCGTTGAGATGGTTAACGCCATCGGCGATTGCTTTGATAGAGCTCAAAACGATCCAAGCGCACGAGTTATTTTGTTTACTAATAGTGGTAACACCTTCTGCGCTGGAGCCGACCTCAAAGCGACTGCTCCAGGAGTTGTTCAGCCTGAGTCACGACATACGTTTACGAAAATCCTCGATGACATAATGGAATCACCGAAACCGGTAATCGGTTCGATAGCGGGCCATTGCACTGGTGGAGGCGTTGGTTTAGCAGCAGCTTTTGATATTTCTGTGGCGGCTGACGACATAATTTTCGGCTTCACAGAAGTTAGAATTGGAGTCGCACCAGCGGTTATTTCCGTTGTCTGTCTGCCAAAACTGAGACGCGCCGATGCGAGTGAGTTGTTCTTAAGCGGAGAAAAAATTCCAGCTGAAAGAGCGGCATACATTGGTTTGATTAACCAATCTGTTCCTCGTTCTCAACTTGATATTGTCGTATCCGAAACCATCGACAAAGTTGTGAAAGGTGGACCAAATGCACTTGCTGCGTCGAAACAGCTAGTTTCGAAAGTGCCGCAGATGCAGCGAAGTGAAGCCTGGGATTGGACATCGCATCTAAGCCAATCTCTGTTCAAGTCGGAGGAGGCTCAGGAAGGAATTGGTGCTTTCAAAGAACGGAGGCACCCCAATTGGGTGCCAAAATAGTCTTAATCCGATTAGCTCGGAACTTCAACTCGAGTTCCGGGGTCTGTATATCTGCAATAGCTAGTTGTCTAAACTAATTGACGACATGGTCAGCTATTAGAAATTATTTTTTGACTGATCAACTATTGCAATTCATTCAGAGCATGTCGATAACGAACGCCTACGAGTCTATCGCTCAGCTTTTACGCACTGCTTAGTTATACCCTCTTGACGAACCACCAATGGTCCGGGGACTAGGTGTACGATTTCTTGCTGTGACAGGACAGATACATATTGAACGTAGCCGCTATGTCGGAACAATTATTCTTGATCACCCTGAACGCCACAATGCGATAAGCGCAGACATGTGGATTGCTCTTAAGAATGCTGCTGTCGAGCTTGGCGATGATGACATGATTAGGGTTGTCGTCATTAGAGGATCTGGAGAGAAAGCATTCGCCGCCGGAGCTGATATCAGCCAATTCAGTGAGCAAAGACAGAATAGCGAATCAAACGATGGCTACGATGACTCTACTTCCGAGGCTTACGCAGCACTTAGCAATTTACGTAAACCACTGATAGCGATGATCCACGGGTATTGCATCGGCGGAGGGTT
>CAJQGN010000119.1 GCA_905477545.1 uncultured Acidimicrobiales bacterium
TGCTGAAATTACAAAAAGTAAGCCAGAGCGGTCGCTAACAGTAAAAAAGAACTCAACTGGCGGTAGGAATGCCCACGGCCGAAAAACAGCCCGACACCGTGGTGGTGGTCATAAGCAGGCTTATAGGATTATTGACTTTAAGCGCACTAAAGACGGGGTACCTGCGACCGTTGCAGCAATTGAATATGATCCCAACCGAAACTGCCGAATAGCGTTGCTTCACTATCATGATGGCGAAAAAAGCTATATTCTCGCTCCCGCAGGATTAGAAGTTGGAAATAAATTAGAAAACGGGCAGCGCGCCGAAATCCAAATCGGGAACTGCTTGCCTCTGAGATACATTCCGGTTGGTACCACCATCCACAACATCGAGCTTAAAGCTGGTGCTGGTGGACAGATGGCTCGCTCAGCTGGCGCGAGCGTGCAACTGATCGCTAAAGAGGGACCTTTCGCTAGTGTGCGTTTGCCGAGCTCTGAAATGAGACGAGTACCTATTGATTGCAGGGGCACTATTGGCTCGGTTGGTAACGCTGAAGCAGGTCTCATTAGAATTGGAAAAGCCGGACGTAACCGTTGGAAAGGCGTCCGACCGCAAACTCGTGGTGTCGCCATGAACCCCGTTGACCATCCACATGGTGGTGGCGAAGGTAAAACATCAGGTGGCCGACACCCAGTATCACCTTGGGGCAAGCCCGAGGGTCGTACCCGCAAAAAGAATAATAGGTCTAATGACATGATTATTCGCCGACGTCGCACACGCGGCTCCCGGAGGTGAACTGATGCCACGCAGTTTAAAAAAGGGCGCATTTGTCGACGACCATCTTCTCAAAAAAGTAGATGCTTTAAATGATCTTGGTGAGAAAAAGGTCATTAAGACATGGAGTCGTCGATCCACAATTATCCCGGGAATGATCGGCCATACTATTGCTGTTCATGATGGCCGCAAGCATGTGCCGGTTTATATTACCGAATCGATGGTCGGCCATAAACTTGGTGAGTTCTCACCTTCTCGAACATTCAAATTCCACGCTGGTCAAGAACGAGGTGGACGACGATGAGTGGAGCTATTGATCTTCAGAGTATTGCTGGAGCTAAAGCCGTTCATAAGTACTCTCGAATGTCGGCTTCAAAGGCTCGAGTAGTGCTTGACCTGATTCGAAACGAAGATCTCGGTCAAGCTCGAGTGGAACTTCAGTTTTGTGATCGTGGTGCTGCTGACGTGATTGGCAAAGTACTTGAAAGTGCTGTTGCTAATGCAACACACAATGAGCATCTGAATCCAGAAGAGTTGTATGTCGCCGAGTGCTGGGCAGATGAGGGACCAACCCTGAAACGGTTTCGGCCGCGAGCGCGCGGGCGAGCTAGCCGAATATTTAAACGGACTTGTCATATAACTGTGGTTGTTGCTCAGTTAGATGAGTCTGAGCTTTCTATGAGACAACTTAAAGCTGAGGCTTCTGGTGCTTCAGCCACTCAAAGTGCTGGGGCAAGTCGAGCAGCCAGGGTTGCTGCAAGTCGCGATGATAGCGATGAAATCGCTGACGAAGCTAGTGAAGAAGTTGTTATTGAAGACGTTGTTGAAGCTGAAATTACAGCTGACGTCGAAACAGATGACATAACCGCAGTAGGTGAAGGAAACGAAGACGCTTCTCTGGACACACCAACTGAAGAAGACTCCGACACGGAAGATGAGGAGGTCTGATCTATGGGTCAGAAGGTAAATCCCTACGGTTTCCGACTCGGTATTACCACGGACTGGAAGTCCAAATGGTATGCGGACAAGGAATATCAAGATTACGTAATCGATGATTGGAAAATCCGCGACTTCCTCCAGACTACGCTCCCCCAAGGCGCAATTAGTCGTATTGAAATTGAGCGGACTAGAGACAAATTACGAGTCGACATTCATACTGCCCGACCTGGAATTGTTATTGGAAGACGTGGAGCTGAAGCAGATCGTCTCCGAGCTCGCATCGGTGAAATTTCTGGGAATCCGAAGGTTCAGCTCAATATTCAAGAGATAAAGCAACCTGAGCTCGATGCTGCGCTGATCGCTCAAGGTATCGCAGACCAGCTTGCTGGTCGCGTCGCTTTTCGTCGTGCCATGAAACGTGCTGTTCAAAATGCTCAGAAAGCTGGCGCTCTTGGAATTCGTGTTCAATGTGCTGGTCGTCTTGGTGGTTCTGAAATGGCGAGAACTGAATGGTATCGAGAAGGCAGAGTTCCACTCCACACCCTCAGAGCAGATATTGACTACGGATTCCGTGAGGCCAAAACAACTGCCGGTCGTATCGGCGTAAAAGTTTGGATCTATCGGGGCGACATCTTGCCGTACAAAGTTTCCGCAGATGAGCGCATTGCCAAGGAAGCTGCATTAGCGGTTGCAGATAAATCGTCTGGCCCAGAACGAACAGTTCCGGTTGTTTCTTCTAGTGGCCGTCGTGCTGATGCGCCTGCCGGTGGTGCTGGCGATGAGGATCAGGAACTTACTCCGCTACTTAAAAATGCTGATCCTGAGTTTGAAAAATTGCTCGAAGAAGAAGAGCAAATCGAGCGAGCAACACGGACGCAAAGTCAAACTCCCAACTTCAGACCGGGAGATGATTGATATGTTGATGCCTCGCAAAGTTAAGTATAGAAAAACCCACCGTGGGCGAATGAAGGGTCGAGCTAAGGGTGGTACCGCCCTCAGTTTTGGTGACTACGGTATCCAAGCGCTAGAGCCCGGCTGGATAACAGCCCGACAAATAGAAGCTGCCCGTATAGCCATGACCAGACACATAAAGCGCGGTGGTAAAGTCTGGATCAACATATTCCCAGATAAACCCGTTACAGCGAAGCCTGCCGAAACACGTATGGGTTCGGGTAAAGGAAGCCCTTCTCATTGGGTAGCTGTCGTTAAGCCAGGTCGAATTATGTTCGAACTTGCTGGCGTGGATAATGATTTAGCAAACGAGGCGCTTGATCGCGCCATTCAAAAGCTGCCTATTAGGGCACGCGTTGTAAGCCGAGAGGAACAGATCTAATGGCTGCAGCAGCCGCACTGCGTGAGCTTGCAGACGATCAGCTGATTAATCAGTTGGGCGAAGCTAAGCGAGAACTTTTTAATTTGCGCTTTCAGTTCGCAACGGGGCAACTAACTAATCTTGCGCGTATCACTCAAGTAAAGAGAGATATTGCTCGGATGAATACAGTGCTTCGTGAAAGAGAAATAGCCGCCGCTGAGGCGCTGGTAACAGAGGAGTCTTCATGACCGAGCAAGTTACCGAAGAGCGGTCTAACCGCAAAGTACGAGAAGGGCTGGTGGTTTCCGTTTCGATGGAAAAAACTGCCGTGGTGGCAGTCACTGAACGTGTCCGTCATCGTCGCTACTTCAAAACAGTTTTACAGACTAAGAAGCTGTATGTCCATGACGAAGAAAATGAGTCTCGCGTTGGAGATCGCGTTCGAGTAATGGAAACTCGTCCGCTGTCTAAGAAAAAGCGCTGGCGTCTCATTGATATCGTCGAACGAGCACGTTGAGTCTGGGGCTTAATTAAAATGATTCAGCAAGAAAGTCGACTTAAAGTCGCAGATAATTCAGGCGCTAAGGAAGTGCTATGTATACGAGTTCTTGGAGGAACTGGTATACGTTACGCTTCGATTGGTGATGTTTTTATTGCGACAGTGAAAGATGCAATTCCAGGGGCAGCCGTAAAAAAAGGTGAAGTAGTTCGGTGTGTGGTCGTGCGTACTAAAAAAGAGCGTCGCCGCCCAGACGGCAGTTACATACGCTTTGACGAGAACGCTGCTGTGCTAGTTGATGTCAACCGAAGCCCTCGCGGTACTCGCATCTTTGGACCTGTTGGGCGTGAGCTCAGAGAAGCCAAGTTCATGAGAATTGTTTCTCTTGCACCGGAGGTTTTGTGATGAGAATTAAAAAAGGTGATCGTGTGGTGGTCCTGTCCGGTAAGGACAAAGGTACCGAAGGTTCCGTTATGTCTGTGAACCCAAAATCTGGTCGTATTACTGTTGATGGTGTCCACATGGCAAAAAAACATCAAAAGCCTACTCAAGCAAATGAGCAAGGCGGAATCATAGATTTCGCGCAAACCATTAATGCTTCTAATGTTGCGGTCATCTGTCCCAAAACTGGTGATGCCGGCCGTGTCGGGTACCGCATGGAAGGAACAAAAAAAGTTCGCTTTCACAAAAAATCTGGTGAGGAGCTATCATGAGCGCTGTCTTATCTGAACCTCGTATGAAAGTTTTGTATCGTGACACGGTACGAGCTCAGCTAATTGAGCAACTCGCCCTTGAAAATGTGATGCTCGTTCCTAAATTAGTGAAAATCTCAGTGAATACTGGAGTCGGTGAAGCGTTAGTGAACCGAGCGTTCCTAGACGGAGCTGTTGAAGACCTCACAAAAATTACTGGTCAAAAGCCAGCAATTACCCGAGCAAAAAAATCGATAGCGAACTTTAAGCTTCGCGAGGGTAATGCGATTGGCGCCAAAGTCACATTGCGTAACAACCGGATGTGGGAGTTCTACGACCGACTTGTGAGTCTGGCAATACCTCGCATTCGCGATTTCCGCGGCTTGCCTAGCCGCTCTTTTGATGGCAACGGTAACTACACGTTCGGTGTGACCGAGCAGCTCATTTTTCCGGAGATGAGTTACGACGCTGTGACTCGTGTCAGAGGTATGGATATCACACTGGTGACGTCTGCAAATAATGATGATCATGGCCGTGCCTTATTAACGGCGCTCGGATTCCCGTTCCGTTCGGAGGAGCAGAACTAATGGCTAAAAAAGCACTTGTGAACAAGCAACAACGAACTCCTAAATTTAAGGTACGGGGCTATACACGCTGCCGTAAATGTGGGCGTCCTCGTTCTGTATACCGCAAATTCGGATTGTGTCGAATTTGTCTTCGGGAAATGGTTCATGCGGGGGAAATCCCAGGCGTGACCAAGGCGAGTTGGTGAGAGGAACAGCATTATGACAATGACCGATCCAATCGCGGATATGCTCACTCGAATTAGAAATGCACACCAGGTGCATAAACCTCGTGTCGACATGCCCTCATCTAAACAAAAAGAGTCGCTTGCTGCGATCCTGAAAGCCGAAGGCTATGTGTCAGATTTCAATGTTGCTGACACGCAAGATCGTCCTGGGCAAACCTTATCGATAGACCTAAAATACACGGAAGATCGTACCCGTACTATCTCGGGACTTAAAAGAGTCTCGAAACCTGGTCTTCGCGTGTACACCCAATCAACTAACGTTCCTCGCGTGTTAGGTGGACTCGGCATCGCAGTGCTTTCCACAAGCAAGGGCCTAATGACAGACAGAGAAGCTCGGCGCAACCACATCGGTGGCGAAGTTCTCTGTTACGTATGGTAAGGGACTAAATATGTCGCGAATAGGTAAAGCACCAATAACTATCCCTAAAGGGGTGACAGTAGAAGTTGCTCATGGGCTTGTAAAAGTAGCAGGCCCGCAAGGAAATCTTGAAAGCGTAATAAATGACGGGATATCGGTAGTCGCCGATGAT
>CAJQGN010000120.1 GCA_905477545.1 uncultured Acidimicrobiales bacterium
CGACCACATCTGGTAAAACTTCGGAGGCTGCTGGGACTAACAGGACATCATCAAACGTCAGTCCATCGCCAGAGAATTTAGCCTTTGCTGTCGGAAACATATTCTGCCTATCGGCCATAGCACAACCTATCGCGCTCAGAACCCTTTATAGCTAATCTACCTGCCAGAAATATTTCATTGCACTTCGCAATTAGACTCGTGTACGCCATCGTTCAGCCTTTAAATTTGCTATCGACAAGTATTCAATATCTGCGAGGTCGCTATGACAGACTTTCTTCAAAGTGGATCAATCGCAACTCTTCACGATTTTCATAATAGAGCTTTAGGGAGTCTTGAGCAGGACCTTCGCTCATGGAGTAGGAGTCGACCTATATCTATAATCGTTCCTTGCTTAGTCTCGGAACTAGAAAGACCCGCACTTAAAAACATAGTCACTCAGTTGCAAGAGGCAGACTACGTAAGCGAAGTGATAATCGGTCTAGATCAAGCTAATCGTAAACAGTTCCAAGAGGCTAAAAAATTTTTCTCCTCGTTACCCCAAAAAACACGAATTATTTGGAACGATGGGCCTGCTGTTAGTTCAATAAGAAAATCTGTATGTAAACATTTTTCGGCAGAAGCTGCACCTGGTAAGGGCCGCAACGTTTGGCATTGTCTCGGCTATTTCTTAGGTTCAGGCCAAGGCGAGATAGTCGCCTTGCACGATGCTGACATTGTTACATATGATGTCAGTCTTTTGACTCGGCTCCTCTACCCGATTACTCATCCGACCTTCGATTATTCTTTTGCTAAAGGGTTTTATTACAGAGCTACCGAATCTCACTTTGGTGGACGACTTGTTCGACTCCTAATAAGCCCTCTGATAGATGCTCTCATCCACTGTTATGGACCTTCTGACTACTTAACGTATCTCGGGAGCTTCAAATATCCATTGGCCGGCGAATTTGCGCTAGAAAAAGAGCTCGCTAAAAAAATCAGCATTCCAAGTGATTGGGGGCTGGAGATCGGAGTCCTTTCAGATATTTACACGCTTGACAAAAGCCAAAATATTTGCCAGGTTGCCATTTCTTCTCGTTATGACCATAAGCATCAACCTCTTTCAGCAGACGACTCTGATTTGGGCCTTCACAAAATGAGTCGAGATATTTTACACACAATTTTGACTGAGCTAGCTGCTAACGATGCTTTCCTCACACGAGAGGCTCTCACTTCTATTAGCACTGCCTACCGCTACAATGCGAAAGAGGCCATAAACCGTTACGCCAATGACTCTGAGATAAATGGTTTTAGATACAACAGGGAAGACGAACAATTAGCGGCCGAACTATTTGAAAAGTGTCTGGTAGAAGAAGGCGAAAAGCATCTGGCCGGCTACCGGTCCCTTCAGTCCATGCCGAGCTGGTTACAAGTTGAAAATGATTTACCTGGAGCACTCTTTCAACTTTATTCTGCTATCGAAATAGATAACCAATAGGTCCCATAGGGATCTAACTGAAGCCCACTATCAAGATCTATCTGTGCGTCGGTCAATAAGTCGATACAGGTTCCTCGAAACGAAATCGGAACGTTTTCCGCATCAAGCTTGACTAGTCGGGAACAAATATTGGTTATGCATAAAATCTTTTGGATCCCATCTTGGCTGGTCCGCAGCAGTCCGAATACTTCGTCTCCAAGAGGTACATGAGTTTGGGCTGCTTGAGGATGAAATGCTTGTTGAGTACGACGTATTTTCACTCTTCGTTTTAGCTCTTCAAACAAATTTATTGAACCAGCATTTTGCTCATCTAATATCGATAACACTTCTGTCTGATTAAGCGATCGCCTATTTATCGCTCGATTAAATCCTCTCTTTTCCACACCATCGTGGTTATTTGGAAGACACAACAAACTATTGATGTAAAGAAGAGGTACCCCCGCGAACACTAAAATGAGCGTATGCGCTGCTAAGTAGCAAGCCTTTCCATATTTACTTCCTTCTGAAGTTAACAAATCATAAATCGAAACGTTGAGCTCATATGGCCTCTGACCATCCTGAGTGTTGTAACTTTCGTACCTTCCACCAGCTTTTATAGTTGCATCGATTAAGACCTTTATCTCATCTTGATTTAATAGGCCTTCGATTGGACGAAGACCGATTCCGTCGTGACTAGCAATAAAGTTCAAAGAAACTCCGCTCTTTACTTCATGACTTATCTCGGAAGTCCACGTGCTCAGCGCTGTCACTGATTCGGCTATAAATGTATGAAGTATTAAAGGCGGTAAGCTGAAGTTATAAATTGCGTCAGCCTCGTCTCCCTCACCAAAATATGAAATATTTTGCTTGTGCGGCACATTAGTTTCAGTAACTAAAACAGCTTCAGGCTGACGTTTGTGAAGAAGCGCCTTTAAAATTTTTACACATTGATGCGTCTCTTGAAGGTGGACACAACTGCTTCCCGAAGTCTTCCAGATAAATGCTACTGCATCGAGTCGAAACCATTGAACCCCTGCTTCCACCAGACGATTCACAATTTTCAGTATTTCCAAGAATACATCGGGGTTCGAAAAGTCGAGGTCTATTTGATCATCACTGAAGGTACACCAAACTGACTTGACGCCCGTTGTTGTATTCACCTGTCGCTCTAACGATCGAGAGCGGGGTCTTACTACTTTCGTAAGGTCATCATCCGGATTTATCATTTTGATATACCGATTTCCAGGCTCCTGGTCTAGCAAGAACTGGGTGAACCACTCAGATTCAGAACTCACATGGTTGAGTACAACATCAGCCATCAGCTTCAAACGGAAAGATAACGATTCGATATGACTCCATTCACCTAGAAGAGGATCAACTTCCGTATGGTCAATGACCGAAAATCCATCATCTGAGCTAGATGGGAAAAAAGGAAGAACATGAAGGATTGAATAGAAATCACTGAAATAGGCATCCAGAGTCTCTCTCAAGACGTTAAGCGGTGCTTGATCTCCATCAAGAAATGAATCCCCATAAGCCAACAGAATTGCGTCAGCTTCAGTCCAACGCTTCGGATCTAGCTCCGTAAAATCTGTATTCTTATCTATACCTATCGCGTTTATGCACTGTTCAGCTAACGCTTCAGAATTAGCGTTTGGATACAAACGCGCAAGGTGGTCAGCAATAAGTTCTAGAAATAGCTGCGAAACGCCAACTTGTTGCGGGTATGAATCCATACCTACAGAGCAAATGCTACTGGCTTAGGGAAGCAATATCTTCCAAAACTTCTCCGGCATGTAAAGCTAAGTCAGGGTGCCCCTTCATATCGTATGACTTGGCTATCACTCCTTCTTGATTGATTAAGTAGCTGTGCCTATATGGGAAACCTCTCTCGCTAACAACTTCATAAGCCGCACCCGCCACTTTTTCCGGATCAGCCAATAGTTGATACGGAAAATTTTCTTTAACTACAAAAGCCTTCTGAGCCTCAACGGTGTCAAAAGAAGCTCCAAGGATTACGGCGTTAGCGTCAGCAAATTCTGGAGCTCGATCACGGAGCCCTCCACCTTGAATCGTTCAACCAGGGGTCCCAGCAATCGGATACCACCAAAGAAGGACCCACTTGCCTCGAAAATCCTCTAGCGACGTTTTCACCCCGTTGTGATCGTCCAATGAAAATACTGGGGCTGTAGTTCCTACTTCAAGCATGGTTCTCCTAGAACAAGCGAGTCATATCATAGTACAACTCGCAATGTTACATGCACCAAAAAGCGTCTATCATCTATCAGATGCACCCACTTTCGATGATGACTGCCGAAGAAATTAGAACAAGCGCAGAGATACTGCGACGCAGCGGCCATATCGACAGCAATGCGACATTTCATGGTTGCTGCATTTACGAACCACCAAAAGCCGAGGTCGCATCCTGGGTCGCTGGTGATTTACCTGATCGCCGACTTGACCTTGTCGTTCATTCGAAAGGGGAAACCTACGAAGCTCGCATTTCAATAAGTCGAGGCGAAGTAGACCGTTGGGAGCTAGTTCCAGATGTAATTCCGCGAGTTGGCTTTCTTGAGCTTTCTAAGGTAATGGATGCATGTAAAAGTAATCCCGATTTTCAGAAAGCACTTTCTGAACGAGGTATCACCGATACATCTACAGTTCAGATTGATCCGTGGCCTACCGGAGATTACGGCTTCGAATTCGAAGATGGTAGAAGAGTTCAGCGGTGTATCGCATTCCACCGGCCTAATCCGGATGACAACGGTTATGCCTTTCCAATTGACGGTGTGATGGTGCATGTTGACGTAGATAGTTTGGAAGTCTTACATGTCGAGGATTTTGACCAGTGGCCTATGTCAACTGAGAAAGCAAATTATGATGTTGATTCAATTGTGAGTGATTACGGTCCTCTCAGAGAGGACCTTAAACCAGTAGACATTAGCCAACCTGAAGGGGTTAGTTTCTCTATTGAAGACAACCAACTTTTTTGGCAAAAGTGGAGCTTCAGGCTAGTCATGGATGACACCGAAGGCCTGGTACTGCACCGAATCGCTTATAACCAAGATGGTGTAGAAAGGCCAATTATTGACCGGGCTTCGCTAGCAGAAATGGTCGTCCCCTACGGTGACACTAGACCTAGTCAGACCTTCAAACATGCTCTCGATTCAGGTGAGTTTGGACTTGGAATGACGGCCAACTCTCTGACGCTCGGATGCGACTGTATCGGAGAAATTGTCTATCTGGATGCAGTTCAAATGCTTGATGATGGCAGCGTCATGAGTACTAAAAATGCCATATGCATCCACGAAGAAGACTTTGGAATTGGCTGGAAACATACTGACATGTTGACTGGACAGGTGGAAGTACGAAGGTCTCGACGTTTGGTTGTCAGCAGTATCTCCACAGTAGGTAATTACGAATATGGCTTCTTTTGGTATTTTCATCTCGACGGCTCAATCAAGCTTGAGATAAAGCTCACCGGCATTTTGACTACACGCTCACACCGTGATGGCGACGATTTAACTTTTGCGCGACAGATCGCACCAAATGTCGCTGCCCCGATTCATCAACACATTTTTTGCGTGCGGCTTGATATGGCTGTTGACGGAACGACTAACAACGTCATCGAAGTTAATACCGCCGCCCTTCCTCCTGGCTCAGATAATCCCCACGGCACAGCTTTCGCTGCTACTGAAACACTCCTAAGCGATGAAAAGTCCGCCATGCGTAATACAAGCTCAGCTAGCAGCAGATATTGGAAAATAGAGAATTCACACAAAACCAACCGTCTTGGTTACCCAACTTCTTACCGTTTACTTCCTTCGGGCACAGCAACGATGTTCGCCTCAGCTGACTCACCGCATGGTCAAAGAGCTGCTTTTGCTAAACATAATTTGTGGGTAACTCCTACGGTTCAATCCGAACGGTATGCGGCCGGGGATTATCCGACACAAAAAAATGCTGGGCATGGACTCCCGAGATATACAGCTGGCAATCGTTCGATCACCGAAACAGACGTAACTGTTTGGCATAGTTTCGGACTCACGCATGACGTTCGTCTGGAAGATTATCCGGTGATGCCTACCGAATACGCTGGATTCCTAATGGTGCCTGATGGCTTTTTCGAGCGGAACCCAGCGATTGATGTTCCGCCGAGCAGCAGTGGTCACTGCCATTAGTTAGTTACAAGTGACAATCGTCGAGAGCTATGATTCCTTCTTACCGATTATGAAATAGCTGCATACCTTCGACAGGCCAGTCGATGGCGTATACCCGTCCATAATCTGACGAAGTTACGTATAACGTCTTGAAGTCAGTTCCTCCGAAACAGCAATTAGTCGCTCCAGGTTCAGGAAGATCAATAACTTCGATGGGTCTACCATCTCGACCATCTAGCACAAACAAATTATTTGAACCATGCCCGGCAACGATGATGCGACCAGAAGCATCGAAACAAAATCCGTCAGGGACCGATCTGCGACCAATCATCCCATTCGCTTTAGAAGTAGAGCTCAGAACACCAGGGGCCTCAATCTGGAAACTAAGAAGTGTCCCTGTCAGCGACTCACAAACCACGAGCACACGACCATCATCTCGAACTCCAAGCCCGTTAGGGAAGCCGATACCTCCGGCTACTCTACTCGCTGTCCCATTTATATCTACGTAGCAAACAGGCCCGCTATCTCGCTCTCCGCCTACTAAACCGGACCAGATTGGATCGGTAAAATAAAATCCACCATAGCCATCAAAACATATGTCGTTCGGAGCGTTTAGCGGCACGCCATCAATCTCAAACAAAAAGTCTCTAACAGTTCCTTTGGCATTAATCATTTGTATTCTTCCAGCGCCATTTTCAACTGGGCCAGCACGTTTTGTAGACGGCATATCTGTTGGCCACCTGCCGCCGTTATTGCAAATCAACAGATTACCAGCACTATCGAAGGCTGCTCCATTGGGCCCGCCTCCAGTTTCCGCAAAGGTGGTTACAACACCTGAGTCGCTAATTTTCGAAATTCGTTGGCCGGCTATTTCGGTAACGTAAAGATCTCCATCAGGGCCAACAGCTGGCCCTTCTGGAAACATAAGACCTGAAGCTAAACGGTCAATTTGCACGATTGGAACTCCCTACAAAGTTACGTGACCCGGTTAAATTTTCGTATCCAGGTATTGCATTAGCAACATAGCCCACGCCGAGGTAAGACTGTTCGGTATTTAAAGAACAAAGTAAAGCTCCCGGGCTTCTCTACATTCCTAATATTTCACGGCGTGCTAAAGATCTATAGTGATGGGAAACTTTGCAAGCTCGATATCATAATTTTACAGCGAGTGGCTTGCTCGCACAATGCTCAGATCGAGTACCCCTAATCGCCTATCCGAAATCACATTATGCAAACAACCAGCGATGCTCTATCTCTAGCCAAACAAATGTACTCGGAAGAAATTGCTTTTATCTGCGAGGATCGACACAGAACTTTTAGCGAGTTTTTTGATCGCTGTCATCGAGTCGGCTCAGTTCTAAATCAGCTAGGTGTTAGCGAAGGCCAACGAGTAGCTATTTGGGCGGCTAACTCAGAAATTTATGCAGAGCTGTACTTAGCAATTCCTTCACATGGTAGAGAAATTATGCCTTTGAACACGCGTTGGGCTTTTTCTGAACTCGAATACGCTCTAGAGGATGGCGACGCTACTATTCTAATTACTGATCGTGATCCAGGGCCATTGTCGAAGAACGTAGAGCAGATTGTCTCTATTACCGAATACGAAGAGCTTATCGAGAGTTCAGAACCGCTTCCATTCGTTAACGTTTCCGAGGATGCACTGCTTGGACTTTTTTATACTGGAGGCACGACCGGCAAAAGTAAGGGGGTAATGCTAACCCACCGAAACGTTTTAGCTAACACAGTGCATTGTCAAGTCACCATGCCCTTATCCGGAGAAGATAAATACCTTCTAGCTGCACCAATGTTTCATGCAGCTGGAACGCTCTCAGTCCTACAATGTATTTCTCTTGGTGTTACACAAGTAATCGTTCCAAATTTCGATCCTAATGTATGTCTTGATCTCATCGAGATGAGTCGCTGCACTTCTACGCTTTTAGTTCCTACCATGATCGCAGCGATGGTCGAAGCTCAAGCAGCAAATCCCAGGTCGCTAGATACTATGAAGCTATTAGCGCATGGCGCCTCTCCCATCTCTACAGAAGTACTTCGAAAGGCCTGCGAACAGCTTCCGAATGCTGAATTCATACATATTTATGGGGCTACTGAAACAGCTCCCCTAGTAACTGGCTTAAGGTCTGAACAGTTGCTTATTGATACGCCACTAGGCAAGTCTGTAGGGCGCCCAACTCTGGGAGTGTCTATCAAAATAGATGCAGATCAAGGACAGCCTGGTGAGGTTTTAGTAAAAGGTCCAAATGTAACTAGTGGTTACTGGAATAAACCTGAACAGACTGCAGAGGTCATTGAAGGCGACTGGTACCGAACTGGTGATGTTGGCTACTTAGACCAGGGTGGAAACTTATTTCTTGTAGACCGAGCCAAAGACATGATCATTTCCGGTGGAGAAAATATTTACTGTTCTGAAGTTGAAGAGGTTATTTATCAAAATCCTAAAATATTAGAGGCCACTGTTTTCGGAATACCTCATCCGGTTTGGGGTGAACAAGTCCATGCAACCGTAGTACCGAGGGACACCTCACTTACCGAGAGCGAACTTATTGACTTTTGCAGAAGTTCCTTAGCCGGATATAAACTTCCGAGATCAATAGCATTCCAAGAAGAAGAACTACCGAAATCCGGTCCAGGTAAAGTACTAAAGCGAGAGTTACGGGCACCGTACTGGGTGGAACATGAGAGAAGTATCAACTAAGTCCGTTGCATAATGAACAAATTCTTTCCATGCTTACGAGTCAATTTGCACCGTTCACTATCTCATTCCAGCTAGGTAAAGGTTTAAGATTAAGGCGACCAATATCGACCATTTGGTTAGGGAGAAATTGTCATGAAACTTGCGCTTATGCTCGGATACTCGGGATCAAAGCTAGATCTTCCTATCGATCGTATAAAGCTGGCCGAAGAACTCGGATATCACTCAGTCTGGACAGCTGAGGCATACGGGTCTGATGCAATGACGCCTCTTGCATACATAGCAGCCTTTACAAAAAAAATAAAACTGGGTACAGGAATTATCCAGCTCGCCGGCCGAGCTCCCGCGATGGCGGCAATGCAGGCCCAAACGATCGATTCTCTGGCTGGTGGAGACCGAATGATCGTTGGCCTAGGTGTTTCCGGTCCTCAAATCGTCGAAGGCTGGTATGGACAACCTTGGGGAAAGCCATATTGGCGCCTCAGAGACTACATCCAAATTATGCGTAAAATATTCGATAGGCAAATACCGGTCTCTCACCAAGGCCCCGAGTATCAGTTACCTTTTACCGGAGATGGCGCTACAGGACTCGGCAAACCACTCACCTCAATTCTTCACACAAATTCATCTCTCCCAATTTGGCTAGGCAGTGGTTCCGAAGCGACCGTTAAACTTACCGCTGAGCTATGTGACGGTTGGCTCCCTATGCACTTTGTGCCGGGCCGTATGAGTCATTACCGCCCTTGGATAGAAGAGGGGTTCTCTCGGGCTCGTAAAAATGGTACCGAAAAGAGTTGGAAGGACTTTGACATTATCGCTCAATGTCCAGTCCAAATATCAAGCGATATAGGAACAATTTTCAAAAAAGCGAAAGATAATATTGCCTTATACGCCGGCGGAATGGGACACAAAGAAGTCAACTTCCATAACCAGCACATGGTCCAACGAGGTTACGCCGACGTCGCCGCTAGGGTTCAAGAGTTGTATCTGGCGGGACACAAAGCTGAAGCGGCGGAAGCCATACCCGACGAATATGTAGACGACGCGGGCCTATATGGCTCTCATGAACGGATAACTAAGCGCTATCTTCAATGGGCAGATAGCGGAATCACAGGTATGAATATCAACACTTCACAGGATGAAGCGGTAGTCTTGCTAGCCCAGCTAGCAGGTAGCGGCAAGGAAAGTTGAACTCCTAATAATGCAATCAGCGATTATGAGTCTTGGTGACAACCTCGCACACCCACAGACCAACGAGCGAATATCTGAGTCAGACCGTCATCGACAACTCGTCAATTACGCTGGTTGGGCAGATGATGCCGGCTTCAACGCAGTGCACATCGGCGAACACCACTTTAATGACTATATGTTAAGCTCTCCTCCGGTAGTCCTAAGTGCTATCGGCGAGCGCGCACCCAATCTTATTCTTTCGACCGCAGTTACTTTGATTCCCACATTAGATCCTGCTCGTCTGGCAGAAGACTATGCGAGTCTCGACAATCTTTTTCCTGGCCGAGTGGAAATTGTTGCTGGTAGGGGTAATTTCTTCTCTCGGACATACCCTGCATTTGGCCTTTCGATTCATGATGCTCGCGAAATATTTGCAGAAAAAATAGGTTTAGTTCATACGTTACTGAGCTCAGAAAATGTTACTTGGACCGGTAAATTTAGAGAACCACTCGACAATATCACTACAAGGCCGAGGCCTACTCGTGAAATTCCGATGTGGGTAGGAGCAGGGTCCCACGAATCCGCAGAGCTAGCAGCTCGATGGGGTTTTCACTTAATGTTGCCATCGGTCTTTGGTCACCCCAAAATGTTTGTACCCATCATCGAGCGTTATCGCGAGGCCTGGCAAGAGTTTGGGCGCGACCCGGCAGATATCCACATTGGGTCTTGCGCACATGCTTTTGCCGGTAAAGATACCCAAGATATGCTTAAGCGTTTCGTTCCAAGATACGGACATTACTGGAACTTTGTCGATGATCTAATCAGAGCCAACACTGATGGAAAGGTCAAGCTTCCCTTTGATCTAGACGCATCTTTGAGTGGCCCTGCCGTGGCTGGCAGCTCCCAGGAATGTGTAGAACGTATGTCTGAAATTCACGAGCTGTTAGGACATGATCGACAATTATTTATGTTCGACATGGGGGGAATCAGCAACAACGAGCTTCAAGAGACGGTTCAACGGTTCGGAGAAGAAGTTTTGCCCTACTTGCCAGACTGATAATTATCTCCTCCATTTTTTTACGTAATCGGGGACAGCCATTAAGTCGCCAGAGATCTCATCAGGTTCAGGGGCACCGATTGCCACTCCTATCGGGATGACCCCAGCCCATACATCAAGTTCCATATCTTCTTCGTAATCATTTGGAGGTCCGAATCGAATTTTTGCTGATACTTCGTTAATGGGAACAGAAAGTACTAATGTCGACTTGATTTCCTTAGCAGAATTTTTTCTGGTATCCGCTACTCGGCCAGAAATTATATGCTCGGTGACTGCTTCAAGAGCGGCACTTTTTTCACCCACATCAGTGACTTGTTTGGCTTTTCCGAAGATCACCACTGATCGATAATTCATTGAGTGATTAATTAATGATCGAGCTAAAACTAAACCGTCTAGCAGCGTTACGGTCACACAAACATCAAGATCACGAGCATCCCGGAGGAGTCGGCTAGCAGCGGACCCATGCAAATAGAGCCGCTCCTCAACTCGCCCATAAGCCATCGGAATAACTAGTGGAGTTTCATCTTGGACTATTCCCACATGAGCTACAAGGCCCTCATCAAGAATTGAGTGCACCGTTTCTCGGTCATAGCTACCTCTATCTGGTTTCCGTTTTACCTCAGTTTTATTTGTTCGAACATATTCTGGCTTTGACATAGGCACATCATCGCACTCTTCAGATATTGTTATCCAATGGTCACCCAAATAGATCCCGTCGACATATTCCTTCCGGTGAACGAAACTGATTTGTTTAGTGCTCCTTTTCTCGAGAAACTTGCGGACCAAGCACAGCTCGCTGACGAAACTAGAACCGTGTCCTCATCTGCTATCGAAGCTATTCGAGGGACTGACTTTATGCGCATGGCAGCATCTACGAATTTAGGTGGTACTGAGCAATCAGTTTTGCACATGGGGCGCGAATTAGAGGCTATTGCGTCGAGGTGTCCATCTACTGCATGGACTCTTTGGAATCATCTCTGTGTGTTTCATCTTTTTGTAGGCACTTTGGGTCCGGACCACATATCGCTCTTGAAAGAAATAGTAGAAGCTGGGCAGTGGGTATCTTTTCCCGCCGGAGCCGGGAGTAATGTTTACGGGCAAATTGAGGGCGGTGAAGCCGTTCTCAACGGGACTGCTTCCTGGGGAACCGGAAGTCGGTACGCTGATCATTGCGGCGTCGTGTTTGCGGTTACAGATGAGTCAGGTCATCCAATTCGACCTATGGATCTGCGCTTTACGATAATTCCTACCTCCACTGACGGAGTCAAAATTGACCCCACCTGGGACGGTTCAGGACTTCGAGCATCAGCTACTGACGATGTGCATTACAGTAATGTGAGAGTTCAGCTCAGCCGTTGCGTCTCTTGGTTCGGAGCAAATCGGGCAGAATCATTGCGAACAGTTCCAGTTATTCACCATCGTTACCGAGAAGATTGGGTTGGGTTATCTGATCTTTTTTTAGGGTGGATGGCAACCGGTGTAGTTCGAATGGCATTAAAAGAGGCATGTGCCTCCGTGCGTTCTCGAAGAATTCTTATGGGAGGCAAAATGGTCGAAAGGCCAACTGTCCAGATTAATCTTGGAAAAGCTACTGCCTTGGCCTCTTCAGCTAGAGCGGCTATCGAAACTGCTTGCAACGAAGTAGATCATCGAATCAAAGATCACCAAGTTCCGAATGAATCAGACTACTTTCGACAAATGTCTATTGTTTCGATGGCAGTAAATCAACTCTCAGAGGCAATGCAACTATTAGAAAAGTCGCAAGGAGGTACGTCTCTACGCGAAGGCGGAAATTTTGAACGTCGCTATCGGGATTTTCGAGCTATGCCGCTACACATAAATGTTCACGAAGATCGAGTCAACCATCAACTTGGTCGATATGTCTTAGGAATTGATCGAGAACCATTCTAAAAATTACGAAACTGAAACGAATAAACTGTTCATAATCAGCAATTTGCTTAAAACAAAGACTACTTTTTTCGACCTCCAACTTCCAATAGCTCTATTCTCTACTTTTACTACTAGCACGGAGGGCGCAAAGCAATGGGCTACGACATAGTTGTCAAAGACGGTTTTATTTTCGACGGCACTGGTGCTCCAAGGATCCGTGGCGATATCGGGATCACTGATGGTCATGTTTCTGAAATAGGCAGAGTGGACAGCAAGAATGCAAAAAGGGTAATTGACGCAACAGGAATGCATGTCGCACCTGGATTCGTTGACCTACACACACATTACGATGCCCAAATTTTTTGGGACCCTTACTGCACCCTTTCGGGTTGGCATGGAATCACCTCTGTAGCAATCGGCAATTGCGGTTTCGGTTTTGCGCCCGTCGACCCTGATATGCGCGAGTACGCAATGAAATCAATGACTCGCGTAGAAGCTATTCCCTACGATTCCATGGCTCAAGGTATGCCGTGGGATTGGACAACTTTTCCAGAATATCTAGATAGTTTAGAACGTACTCCAAAAGCTATGAACATTTTGCCTTACGTTCCCATCGGCCCGATGCTCATTCAAGTTCTTGGCCTCGCTGATGCCAAAGCGGGACGTATGCCGACTGCCAGCGAGCATGACGCTCTTTCGAAGATGTTGCATGAGGCTATGGACGCTGGTGGCTGCGGGTGGTCTGCTCAACGCCTTCCTCCCACAGGTCCTGCTGCAGTCCAGCGTGACTGGGATGGAACTCCGATGCCAACCGACATGATGAACGACGAAACCGCTCGCGTTCTCGCTCAAGTATTAGCTGACCGGAATCAAGGTGTAGTGCAAATGACGCTCACTACTGATGACATCAAACATGATTTAGCTCACCTCGAAGAGATTGCTTCGATTAGCGGCAGGCCACTGTTACATAACGTCGTTCAAGCCTTCGAAGACCGTCCACATATTCACAAGCGCCAAATCGAATGGCTCGAGCGCTGCAGAGAACGCGGAATACCTGTCTACGGGCAAGGAGTAACAAGTGATGCTGGTTTCACTTTCACTCTCGAAGATTGGAATCTCTACGATGATTCGCAAGACTGGATGGAAGCATGCATGGGGACAAAGGAAGAGCGACTAGCTAAATTTGCTGACCCATCAAGGCGTCAAGGACTCAAAGACAATCTTCCAGCCACAGCAACAGCACCATTGGGAACCGTAACTATCCTTTCACCTCGCTCAGACAGAACCGAACGCTACAGAGAAATGTCCGTAGCACAAGCAGCTGAAATGAGTGGTAAAGATGAGGTAGACATCATGCTTGACATCGCGGTCGAAGACGGACTAGACACCTTATTTTTTGTGGCTCCTCCTCAAGGAAATAGCAGTCACCTTAAAGACGTAGTGACTTACCCGCATATGTTGTTCGGCGTGTCAGATGGAGGCGCTCACACAAAGTTCTTAACTGCAGGACGATACCCGACTGAAACCTTGTCTCAACAGGTAAGGGATAATGGGTGGCTGACCTACGAAGAAGCCCATCGTAAACTTTCAGCGCTGCCAGCCCAATTGGCTGGTTTCCAAGATCGCGGAGTCGTTCGCAATGGAAGTCCCGCAGACATAGTTATCTACGATCCAGAGAATCTGAAGGTACTCCCGATGGAAGTTGTGCACGACTTACCGGGCGGTGAGTGGAGACGAATACAAAAAGCGTCGGGCTACCAAAACGTTATTATCAACGGCGAAATAACTATCGAGAATGACCAACAAACAAATACCTACAGCGGCAAACTTTTACGCAATGGAATTTAAGAAAGCCATTCACTGATTCACAGCATTTGGAGCATTTTCGCCGCTTTCTCAACGTGATTAGTGACGCTTTTCTGCATTTGTTCTAAATCAATTTCTTCGCTCTGAATGCCTTGCTGACCACCTAAATATCTAGCGTAAACTCCTTCTCCGATGCAGGCCAGTCGCCACTCTGCAAATGCCCGATAGTAATCCACTGAGCCAATGGGAATTCCCATTTCTTCGACATAGCGAGCTACTAGCTCGTCTTGACTCATAAACCCTAGGAGTTCTGTACTTGCTGCATCACCGGCTAACTCATCGTCGGAATTTTCGTCATACCAATACCCTAAGAGGCCCGCAAGATCAGCCATCGGCTCGCCAAGCGTGCACAGCTCCCAATCAAGAACCGCTATTACCGAACCAGAAGAGTCAACCATACAATTAGAAAGGCGATAATCACCGTGAGCTATCGTCGTAGGGCTCG
This sequence comes from uncultured Acidimicrobiales bacterium, assembly GCA_905477545.1. GTDB lineage: Bacteria > Actinomycetota > Acidimicrobiia > Acidimicrobiales > Poriferisodalaceae > UBA9040. The sequence continues at coordinate 14,752 of CAJQGN010000120.1, forward strand.
GCTCAGGCATCTGAACCAAAAGTTCTCGGGCGACAGAATCAACAAGAGGGATATCGCGAGTTCTTGAACTCTCCCATTGCCCAGACCACCTTTTAATCTGACGCTCTATATACCCATTCCGTTTAGCCAGGTCGCCAAGCCCAACATGATCAATATCAACACGGTGCAATGCACAAAGGGTGTCGATTAATGACTCTGACATCTTTCTACGGACGCCTTCGTCCATGGAGGCCGCGATTTCCACATCACGCACAACTATGCCATCCACATAGTTCATTACGTAGAAGTCGCGTCCGTTCACGCTTTCGTCCTGGCACAGGCCGACCATCTTAGGCACGGGCACCTCACTGCTTCTGAGCGAATGCATGAGTCGGTATTCGCGCTCCATATCATGGGCAGAAGGCAAAAGTTTACCAGTAGGTGGTCGACGGAGAACAAACCTAACACCACTATTGTCGCTTACCGTGAATGTCATATTGGACCTACCACCAGCGATTAAGCTATAAGTAAGCGCTCCGTCAACTTCTGCGTTGTTACCTATCCATGAACTAACTTTATTGACAGCTATGGCCGGTGGCCCTGTATCCGACATTGTAGAACTCCTACCTACCGTTAATTCGTAGCTTTGTCATCACAAATCATCTTAAGCTTTTACTCCTCATGCAATAGTTTCAGTGAAATTACCGTTTATTGGCGGGCGTTGTCGCTAATCTTAGCTTCCTTCAAAATTTGGTTTACGTTTCTCTCTTAAAGCCTTCATGGCCTCTAGGTGCTCTTCTGATCGGGCAGAGGCTAAATGATTTGACTGCATTTGGCCTAGATCAGGGTTTAGGCCTGCTAGGTCGTCGATCGCCTTCTTTGTCATTTTTACGGCGTTGGGAGCTAAGTTGGAGATAGCTTGACAAATCTCTAAGGCTCTCGGCTCAAGCATATCCGAATCCAATATTTCCGTCAGGTAGCCCATGGTGAGCAACTCATCAGCTTGGATACTTTCGCCGGTCAAAAAAATTCGCTTAGTCGCCGAAGGGCCAATACGCTCTACAAATCTTTGAAGCCCTGTCGCATAATATTGCAAACCGATTTTTGCGGCAGGCATTGCCAGCATTATTGAGCGAGCTGCGATTCTCATGTCACACGCCATCGCAAGGTCGGTACCCCCACCGTGAATATTACCTCCGATGACCGCAATGGTAGGAACTTTTATTGAAGCAATTGCGTCGCACCCTTCGTTAAAACCATATTTATATTTTTCGCGGGCAGCTAGCGCTCCCAGATGATAGCCCGAACACCATGACGGCCCAGTAGCTTCGATCGTTACGCAACGTATCGAAGAATTTGAATGTATTTCTTCGACAAAATTAACTAACGCTTCTAGATCTTTCGGCTCTATCCGGTTACGTTTTTCAGGCCGCCGAAGTCTTATACGCGCTCGGAAACCATCAATTCTTAGAGTTGGTATTTCATTACCAACAATTTCAATTTCTCTCATAGCCTTCATTCAAATACTAGGATTGCGCGACCAGCTATAGCGCCCGTTTCTAAGTCAGCCACAGCTTGATTGATGTCATCGATTCTATAGCGCTGTGTGACTAGCTCATCAAGGTCAAGTATTCCTTCGTTGTGCCATTCAATGAACCTAGGCAAATCAACTTCAGGCTCGCAGGAGCCTCCCAAAGAGCAAACATATGCCCGCTCGCCAATAAACATATGACGACTATCAAGCTCAATCGGGCTTTGCGGAACTCCTACAAGAACAGCTGTACCACCCTGGGACTGGCCAAACTCGCCTGCCCTCACAACCTCGGATATCTGCTTCATAGTTACCGAATGTCCGATGCAATCAAATGCGTAATCGACGCCTGCCAAAGGTTGCCTCAGTAAATCAAACTTTTCAGTATCAATAGTTAGCTTTTTGATTTCTTCGACTGGGTCTACTTTTGAAGCATTTATTCCATGTGTTGCACCAAACTTTTTCGCGAACTCTAATTTTTCGTCGGATAAATCAACCACAATGATCGGGTTCGCTCCTAAGTGAGCAGCAGCAGCGATAGCGGATAACCCAACTCCGCCAGCTCCAAACACAACCACACTGTCGCCCGGTGCGACTTTAGCAGTATGCATCACCGCACCGGCTCCAGTGATCACCGCACATCCTATGATGCAACAACTTTCGTGATCAACGCTTTCCGGCACCTTCACTACAAACATCTCATCCGCGATGGTATGAGTAGCCCAGGTGAAAACGTTCAGACTTACTGCTCTCTGTCCATCAGGCAAGGCAATCTGCATCATTTCGCCTTGACGTCTCGCAGTATCTAAATTTTTTGGAACCCAGGTAACCATAACAGTATCGCCGATCGCCAGATCAGTTACCGCTTCTCCTAAGGCGACTACTTCACCAGTTGACTCATGACCCAGTATTTGTGGCGCGTTTCTTGGATTGTGAATAGTATGCAATTGACTATGACAAATACCCGATGCATATTGCTTAATGATTACCTCATGAGAAGCAGGGTCGCGAAGTTCTAGATCTACGACTTCGAGCGGTAGCCCGACTTCTTGTGGCACTATCACTACTCGAGCCTCGGTCGTCATTACGTTCCCTTCCAAGTTTGTTTCCCAAATCTAGCCTCCAAAAAAAACTTTTGCCCTTACAATTTCATCTCTGCTCATTAAGTCGAACAGGTCTGGCATCAACTTTCGGACGACTGTCCGTCGATAGCCATAGTTGCCTAACCGGTTCAGAGTCACTTAATTTAAAATTGCCCAGCAAACGTGCATCAAGCATGCCATTTGTCGCAATATCAATCTCTTGGGTAAAAATAATTTGGTTACCATTTGTTACAAATACCAATTCGAGAGCCGTCGATAGGTCTCCAATGTGGATTCCTATCCGAGCTTTAGCTTCAGATTGTGAGCGCTGAAATTTCCACTGAGCCACAACTGCCGCTTCCACAGCTTCTGCGGCTTCTACGAAACACAGTACTGACACAAAATCATGCGCTACAGCTACGCCGCCCGCATCCACAAGAATCGAACTAAGCAACTCTTGTGCTTCTAACTCATTTTTTTTATCTTGTGCCTCAAAAGTGGTACAAACCCACGTCATTTTTTTCACGTATCCGGACCTTAGACTTTATTAGCAACAATAGTTGTGTCAGGCTCACGAAATGGAGCTTTACAACGCTATGAGAACCACACCTTCTTGTCGATATTTTACAGATGATCCAGTTAGCGATGAAACTATTCACCGAATTCTCGACAATGCACGTTTTGCTTCATCAGGTGGCAACCGGCAAGGATGGAGAATTGTTGTTGTCACCGACAGCGATCAAAAAAAACGAGTCGCAGACCTCCACCGCAAGCAATGGGACCCATATTTCCAACACGCCTTAGAAGGAACCGTTGGCTTTCAGGGAGATAGCTCCGGCAACAAGATGGAACACGGCACCAACTTTGCTGTAAATCGCCTGCGTCGAACTGATGACTTTGCTCAGAAGATGCACGAGGTACCTGTTTTGATGTGCTGCTACGTAGATCTGTCAACTCTTGCTGTGACTGATAAGGATCTGAATCGGCAAAGCATTGTTGGTGGCGGCTCGCTCTACACACTGGTGCACAACATTTTATTAGGTTGTACTAATGAGGGGCTCGGTTCTTCTTTAACGACCTTACTTGCAGCTGAACAAGAGTCCTGTGATCAACTATTTCATACCCCTAACGGATTTGCACTCGGCGCGCTAATTGCTATTGGCTGGCCAGTTGTAGAGAAGCAATACACAAAACTCACTCGTAAACCGGTCGAAGAAATAGCTTTCAGGAACGCGTGGGACGTCCCTTTTCCTTAGTCAATTTGTAGTTTCGAAAAACTTCTTAATCAATCAAGTTCAGACAGAAAGTCCAAGACCGACGAAACAAAGATATCGTTTCTATCTCCCGCTACCATGTGAGCTGCTTGTCCAACATTCGTATATTTCGAATGCGGTACTAGATCAAGATACGCCTGAGCGCCTTCTTCGGAGAGCACATCGCTAAGCCCGCCTCGCACTAGCAGCGATGGGCATTTCACATTTCTTGCAGCAGCCTCTTGTCGAGGAATCCGATCAGCGAGCACTCGTTTTCGCGCCATGAATTGCGGATCCCAATGCCAACGGTAACGACCATCCGGCCAGAGCCGAACGTTTTTGGCGAGACCATCCAAATTTCTTGGTCGATCTCGGTGGGGTTGATAATTCCCAATCGCCGCTGCGACATCTTCGAGCGACTCAAATCCTTCGGGCGCCTGAGCCATAAAATCTCTTATTTTTCGCACGCCACTAACTTCAATTCTAGGTGCTGTGTCTACTAGAACTAAGGCTGTGGCCTCAATAGCACCTTCGCCAACAGCCTGCAATGAGGTTCCTCCGCCCATTGATGCCCCTACTAAAATTGGTTTTTGGTCAAAGTGCTCTACAACTGCTACGAGGTCTGCCACCAACGCGTCATTTGAGTAATCCCCATCAGGAGCCCAGTCACTGTCGCCATGTCCTCTGGCATCGAGGCTCACTGCTCGATAACCAGCTGCTGCAAGCTGACTCCCAGCGCTCTTCCAAGCATGCCGGGTTTGGCCTCCGCCATGCTGCAGGAGAACTAACGGACCTTTTTCTCCATACATATCAGCGGCTATCTTTAAACCTTCGGCAACCGGAATATATGCGTCAGGGTTTGGCGTTGCTGCCAACCTTTCGCCTTTCTCTGCATCACACAATCTATTCCCTACCTTTACCTTGTATCTTTGCCGCTTTTTGGGCATTTCGCCGGTCGTCCCCGGCTTGTGCCAAGGTCTCTCTGTTGCTTTCATCCACCAGCATAAACTGAGCTCGCCATGAATCGTCATTGTCGTCATCCCATACAAACGGCGTCTGGATCGTGGTCCTCGGTTCCCAAGCACGCTCTAAGGTCTCAAGACACGTCGAAACAATTGCCTGCTGCATTTCAACGTCGTATGGCTTTCCCGTGGGGTTACCGAGAGGGAAATCTGTAAATACAAAGCGAGGAACGCCGCTTTCTTCAACTATGTCTCGCGCGCTCCCTGCAATCACCGTAGGTATTCCACCGTCTTCGAGATGTCGAGCTACCAGACTCACGGTCTGGTGACACACTGGTCAGAGGGGAACAAGCAATGCTACGTCAACCTCATCTTCAATCATCCACTTTAGAATTTGCGGTGCGTCTTTTTTCTGAGTTCGACGGTGACTGTAATCAGTAGGTACACCATAAAAACGTTTTGAGAGAGATCCTATAACCCCTCTGCTCTCAAGTTCGCGTAGCCTGTTTATCGGCAGATAGCTGTCCAAATCTTCAGTGTGCGTGGTGTCTTTAGCCCAAAAAAGATCCTTGTTGTATAGGCCTCCAAGAGCATCATCGCACTTAGCTGCATACGGCTCTTTGTCTGTCGAACCTGCCACGGCATCTCGATCAAAAGACCGGTCAAAGAAGGAAGTCGTTACCAGACCGACGCGACATTCAGACATAGGTTTAGCCGGAACAGTAAACGGAACGTCGCAGTTGTACGACCATTGATAAGCCTGTGGATACCCTTGCGCTCCATAGTATTCTCGCGACTTGTCTATGTAGCTAACATATGAACGGTGAGTTCGTCGATCTTTCACTAATTCGTTACCCCTATGATCTGCGTTGTGGTACAGGATACGTGTGCTTGACTATGTTTGCCCAAAACCTCAGATAATGTCGCTATACCGATCTAGCTTGAGGAGATAATATGTCTAGTAGCCTTCCGCCGCGGCCTCACCGAGGGTGGACCTTTGATGAGCTACCTATAGGAAGACGTTGGAGTACGTCTCGTCGAACTGTTAGCGAAACCGATTTAGTCATTTATGCCACTCAGTTCGGATTTGTAGAGGGGTTATTTCTAGATGCAACCGGAGCTGAGCGAGCTGGATACAGCGGTCGTCTTGTCCCAGGGAGTCTGGTGATGTCGATCGCAGAAGGACTAATTATCAGTGGCGGGGCCATCGCAGGGACGGGTATGGCTTACCTTGGGGCTGAAATCAAAGTGTTAGGACCGACTTATGTCGGAGATACTCTTCAGGTGGTCGCCGAAGTCACTGAGGCAAGACTAACTTCTGCTCAGGATCGCGGAATTGTTACAACTCGAAACGAAGTTTTCAATCAGAAAGATGATGCGGTGATGGTCTACACGCCGACTCGAATGATTCGTTCCTCACACGTCGATGACTAGGACTCTTATTTGATCTTCGCTAGCGGAGGTACCTTATAGCCCCCGAGTAATTGTTCGATGTATTTTGCAAATTCGATCGTCGTTCGGTCACCTAAGTAAGGACCAACAACCTGTATTCCTATTGGAAGGCCTTCCTTCGTGTTTCCGACAGGCACTACGGTTGAGGGCAAATACACATAGCCAAACTGCGAGGTCCATACAATTAGATCAGCGTAAGGTCGCTCTCCCCCATCAACATCCAAAGTTCTAGTGTAAAGATTTCCTTCAGTTTGGTGAGGGAATGCAGCTGTAATTGCGACCGGTGCGAGCAGCACATCCCAGCTTTTGAAAAAATTCCACCACTTGCGACGGTTCTTATCTCTCGTCTCAGCTAGCAACAACCAATCACGATGTATCACGGTCGAGGCACTGGCACGCATCACAAGAGTTGGATCTTCGCTGCTCTTATTTTTTATGATCTCCTGTAACGCTTCGAACTCTTCATCAGTTCGACCAGGCGATGTAGCAGCTGATATTAACGGCAATCCGACAGTATGCACATCTTCAAATTTCACGTCTGGCCGAGCAGTTTCGTCGACACTTATTCCGTCTGCTCGTATTGCCGAGAGAGCGGCTTCCAACACTCCAGTTACGCCAGTGCTGATTGGGCAATTTTTGTCATTGATCCAAGCTGCGACCCTCATTTTCCTAGCATCGTTCCTGGGCGCAGGAAGTGTTAATCTCAGCGGCTGATCAGGTCGTGTACTTGGCTCGACAAGAACATCAAACAGTAGTTCAAGATCATCAACACAACGAGCTAACGGGCCCACGACGTTAACATCCGCATCGCCGTGACCGTACGAAACATGGTCTATGTAGCCGCGTTGCGAAACGACCCCATAGCTTGGTTTGTGGCCACAAACTCCAGCAAAATGAGCGGGTAGTCGAATCGATCCGCCTATGTCAGTTCCGATTTCCAACGCAGTTAAGCCAGCTGCAAGAGCAGCTGAAGCGCCACCTGATGATCCCCCAGGGCCACGACTTAAATCCCAGGGGTTATTAGTAGTTCCAAAAATTTCGTTAGTAGCCTGAATATCTCCGGACCATCGGGGCAAATTAGTTTTGCCAAACACAACAGCTCCCGCATTTCGGACATTTGACACAACATCGGCGTCTTCATTTGGCACATGGTTCTTTAGTTCGACCGCTCCCCCCGTTGATCTGACCCCTTTCACCGCTAACGCATCTTTAACAGTCATAGGCAGTCCAGCTAGCTTCCCAAGCGATTCCCCATTTGCCCGAGCATTGTCTATTGCACGGGCAGTCGCTAACGCATGATCAATATCAAAGGTGATAATTGCGTTTAATTGCGAACCAAGAGCATCATTACGTCTCAACAAATGCTCTAGCAGTTCAACACTACTTATAGTTTTACTTGCCAACAGCGTTAATAATTCATTGGCAGGAAGTAAACCCAGTTCCTCACTCATGCTTTGAAGATACTCTTAGATCGTGAACTTTACTGAAGAAACTTTAAGTAGAACACCCGGTGAACAACGAATTCTCGAAGCTAAAGATTGGGCTATCACAGAACTAGCACCAACCGCCGAGACTTGGGAGCGAGAACGCAGGTTTGCTCGAGAAGCATTTGACAGCGCAGCTTCAAATGGTTTAACCGGCTTACTTGTCCCAGAAGAATACGGGGGGAAGCAAATAGACTCGATCGAACTAGCAAAAATTTTGGAGCATATTGCAGCAGTTGATTTTTCGGTTGCCTTTTCACTGGTCTGTCACAATAACTTGGCTGGCGCCATTGCACGGAAAGGGAGTACCGAAGTCAAAAGTCGTTTTCTACCAGGGTTAGTTAGTGGAAAGGTTCTTGGTGCTTTTTTGTTGACAGAGCCTAAAGTCGGTTCAGATGCTTCGGCTATCGAGCTTCAGGCGCATAGAGAAGGTGGGGAATGGATTCTGAATGGTGAGAAGGCCTGGGTTACCAACGGAACCGAAGCAAACCTTCTATCTGTTTACGCTCAAACTGACCCCTCGAAGGGCCACCGAGGAATAGCGACATTTCTAGTGGAAGCCGATTCCAAAGGAGTTCAACGCCTTCCGGGCTACGAATTATTTGGTGGTCACGGTATGGGCACCAACGGGATTCGATTCGAAAATTGCAGGGTTCCTGAGGAGAACTTATTCCTCCCACCATCTCAAGGGTTTGGCGCTGCGATGGAAGGAATAGACCTTGCGAGGGTCCTTGTGAGCGCCATGTCCTGCGGGATGCTTCGGTCAGGTCTGGAGACCGCCGTAAACTACGTCCTAAACAGACAAGCGTTC
>CAJQGN010000121.1 GCA_905477545.1 uncultured Acidimicrobiales bacterium
GGGATAATGTTTCTCCATAAGTACGAGGAGGTTGGATTTCCATGAAGAAAAATGATTGGGTCACCTGAACCCACTTCGTGGTAAGCCATTCTTTTGCCATTGACTGTTGCAAATGATTTAGCTAGAGGAGCTGCGGAGAAAGAATTATTAGCCATGGCTCACACCTTACATAGAGCTTAATATTTTTGTAAAAATAATTGTTCGATAAATTATTTATTGAAATAAGGCTAGAGCTTGAGCGATATCGGTCTGAGTCACTACTGAGCTGTTTAATATTGTTGTTTCAAGCCATTCAGGTCGACCAATTGCCGCCACAGCCACTGCAGGCTTGAGACCACTTAGCTGAGCGAACTGAATGACGTGCTCGGTTGCATAGTCCCCAGGCCTCGTGTCGCTACTCAGCTCGAGTAGAGCCCATGGGTCAGGTGTCTTGTTGCTGATATCTGCGGGAGGTTCGGAGAAAACTTTAGATGAACTTGGTCTACTCCCGCCGCCATCAAGCCCAGGGCCATCGGCGATGACCAAGCCTCGAACCTGTTTCGGCCTTGATCCAGCAAGTAATAATCCGATGTAACCGCCGAGACCTCGTCCGAAGATTGTCACATCACCGAAGGCGTGGATCACAGCATCTGCATCAGACATAAGGGCTTCGCATGTGTAGCCGCCGCCGGCCGGCAATGATGATTGACCATGACCAGTAAAATCCAATCCGACTATTGGCCCTACCCAATGTTGGGTACCTGACGGTGGCGATGAGAGAGTGCGTTCGCCAAGTCCATGTAAGAGCAGTAACGGACGTCCGGAGCCTTGCTGAAGCTCGTGCACTGCTAAATCAGTTTTGACGTGCCGCAAAAATGTGGTTTTCATAAAAATTTTCCCAGGAAACGAAGGACGATTGCTGATACTTCGGCAGGCCTTTCAATGTGTACGAAGTGGCCTGTTTCTGCCAACGCATGGAATTCGGCCCCGATAGGTAAAATCGCTAGAGCTTCGTCAGGAGTCGTTCCCCAACCCATTTCTTCTTCTACAGTGCCAATAATTCCGAGGTACGGTAATTGAAGTCCGCGAAGTTTAGGGATAGCCCACTGAGGGTTCCATGCTCCTGTTGGCCCAAAACGTAAGGCTGGATCAATTTTCCAACGCCAACCGTCGGAATCTTTGCGAGCACCTACTGTGACTAAATATCTGAGCCACTCAGGAGCGAGCCTCGGATTCATTGTCTGCCTTCGCTGCGCCAGCCCTGCCAGAGTGTCTGGTTTGCGAGTTAGGTTTGAAGCTTTTCTACGATGATCTAGATATCCGGAAAGCTCCTGGTTGAGGGCATCAATATCGGTACGATCAATTTTTTGGCTGAAACCCCGTTCATTGGGTATTCCATCAAGGTTAATTACAGCGCTGATCCGATGAGGAAGTGCATCTGCTAGTTGATTCATAATGCCGCCTCCTTTGCTATGCCCGAGAACTGGTATCGAATCGTTGCTGTCTATCGAGTTGAGCACTAGAGCAGCATCTCGAATATCCGCGTCGAAACTGTACATGCACGCAAGGTCACTATCGCCATGGCCTCGATGATCCCAGGAAATCACTCGAAGCCCAGCCTCAGCTAACAAAGGGGCGAAAACATCGAACGTGCCGGAGAAATCAAAACCTCCATGAGCCATCAAAAGAGGCTGAGCTGATTCGCTGCCCCATTCACTTACCGCTACTTCTAATCCACCACCTACATTTAGCCGCCGGATTCGATCAGGACGATGTGCTGCCGGCACATGACTGCGCGCGATTATTACTTCTTGGTCGAGTTCACTGGTCATAGTTGTGTGGTCAGTTTGCCAGTATTGCTTGCATTTTTTTCACAGTGGAGAGAATCAGATCACCCTCGCTGTCAGAAACAGTAGACCAAGCAGGAATTAATAAATCATCTGTGAGCGCTTCAGCTTTCCTCCAGTTAGAACGGTCATCCTCAGTCGGGGTTGGGCCGTCCTCCCAACCGAAAAACGAGGTTTCGTTTGGCCTTTTGACCCGATGCGCCATCTCTGCAGTGATACCAGAACTAAAAAGAGCACTGAGATGAATCGAGCCCCGCATCTCCCTCAGTACTGACGTAACTTGCATAGCGGCACCAGCTGGATTCTTCGAAATAGGTTCTGCTGCGATCCCCGAAAATAGAGCCAGGGATGAGCGTTCTTGTGCCGCAATAATTTTTTTAGTCGCTGCCACGTACTCCTTTAGATGAGGGAGAGTGGAGAATTTCTCGACTCCAAAATTTTGACTGCATAGCATGTATTCGTGACCTGCAACCCGAGGTGGTAGGACGTTTTTTGCTGAATTCCAAATTTTTTGAACAGTAGCTGTGCTGAAATATCCCATAGCGCTTTCAACGACCTCAGCTTCGACGTCACCGAGAACGCCACATCTACCTAACATGTAGAAACGAAAACCATCCAGGCCCAACGCTTTCCCGCGGTTAACAGTTGCTTCATCAAAATAGAAAGCCCCTCCAATGCCAGCGATAATTGGTGATGCTTCGTTAATGAGTTGAATCGGTGCCATAGAAATTCTTCTTTGTGGGTTCTGAGAGATACTTAGGTTGCCATAGACAGCGATCAGATGCACCGTCGCCTACGGTTATAAGTATGACGACAGATATTAAAATTGGTTTGTTCTCGATAAACACCGACCACCTCGCAGGTCCCGAAAATATAGCGAAGGTTGCCGTAGCTGCTGAGGAAGCAGGTTTTGAGTCAGTTTGGACTGCTGAGCATGTAGTTTTGCCAGACCCTCAAGTTGCACCTTCACCGCTTCCACCCGAGGCAAACTTATTAGACCCAACCGTTGCTCTTGCATATATTTCGGCCGTAACGAAGACAATAAAACTGGGTACAGGAATAATAATATTGCCGCAAAGGAACCCTCTAGTGCTTGCAAAAGAGTTGGCGAGCTTGGATGTGCTCTCTGCAGGCCGTCTTACCTTTGGAGTGGGTGTTGGCTATCTAGGACCTGAGTTTGACGCTTTAGGAATTCCCATGAAGGACCGAGGTCCCCGAAGTGTCGAGTACATCGAAGCAATGAGATCTATCTGGAATGACCCTGAGCCCTCATATAGCGGAAAGTTCGTTTCATTTTCTGACGTAAAAGCGAACCCACGACCTCACCAAAAAATGGGTCCACCGGTTGTCATGGGAGGCCATTCAAAACCTGCGTGGCGGAGGTCTGTAACACACAGCCAAGGTTGGTATGGATTTGCTCTTAACGCTGAACAAACAAAACAAAACATAGAAGGGCTAGTTGAGGCGGCTAGTCGTCACTCTCGACCCGAGGAGCTAGGAAGTTTGGAAATCACAGTGACGCCAAGAATGCGACCAGGTGTAGAAATGATTGAAGCTTTCAGTGAATTAGGAGTCGATCGTCTAGTTTTGCTTTCTGGCGCCAAAAATGTTGATGAGAGCCTTGCGTTTATCGAACATATTCATGGAAGTTTGTTGAGCTGACCGGAGAAATTATGCAACCGCTTGAGGGAATTCGAGTAGTAGAACTAGCGCAAGGGATAGCGGGCCCATACGCCGGGAAACTTCTTGCCGGATACGGAGCTGACGTGATAAAAGTCGAACCTCCTCAAGGAGATAGAGCACGTTATCTCGGCCCGTGGAATGGTGTTGAAAACGTCGAAACTGGCGCCGTGCACTTGCACCTAAACACTAATAAACGTTCTGTGATTGGTGCTTCAACGGACGAACACGTGATGAAGTTAATCGCCGGAGCTGACATAGTTATTCAGTCTGAACCGAGTCCAGATCCAAGTGAACTTCGAAAGAAATACCCATCACTGGTAGTAGTAAGTGTTACTTCGTTTGGGCTTACGGGTCCATTGGCTCAATACTTGGGTGAAGAAATTGTTCATTATGCCTATGGGGGCCCTATGTCCGCAAGTGGTGACCCAACTCGTGCCCCTCTAAAAATGGGTGGAGACCTCGGTCAGTACCAATGTGGCTCTATGGCAGCTGTTTCTGCTCTGAGCGCTTTGACCATAGCGGAGAAGTCGGGTCAAGGAGTTCATGTTGATTTAAGTAACATAGAAACCCAAATAACATCGATAGATCGCAGAGCAGCTTATCTGGTTTACGCTTCATATCGAAATGAGCACGTAGCGAGGGAAGGCGGATACCGAGTATCGCCATTTCCCATGGGTTGTCGGCCTGCGTTAGATGGGCACGTACAAGTGAGCACTCTTGTAAATTGGATCCCTCGAATGTTGGCTACCATCGAAGATCCGGAAATGGAAGAATTATTTGATGATCCAATGTGGCTGTTTAATGAAGAACATCCAGAGCTAGCGGACACGCGTTTAGTTATGTGGACGCTAACGAAAAATCGGCAACAGGCGATGGAAGAGGCTCAAGCTAGGTCATGGCCTGTTACTGCGGTTAATAAACCAGTTGATTTGTTAAAGGATCCGCATTTTAAACAACGGGAGTTTTTTGAAACTACCGAGCATCCAGTAGCAGGTGAAATCATGTTACCTGGTGCCCCAATACGTATAGAAGATGGATGGAAGACACTGCGCCCGGCTCCATTATTGGGAGAACATACGGCGGAATTGTTGAAAGAGCCATCTCGAAAAAAAAAGTCGAGAAAAAATTCGGAGCAAGAGCTACCGCTTCAAGACATCAGAGTGCTCGATATGACGGTTGTATGGTCAGGCCCTTATGTAACACAGATTCTTGGTGACCTTGGAGCTGATGTTATTAGAGTAGATAACCCTTGGATTTTTCCAACTGTAACTCGCGGACTACTGCCTCGTCCGCCTGCCGAGATAATAAAAGATGTCGGTGGAATTTTTGGAGGTTACCCAGATGCTGATCCAGGTAACAGGCCATGGAACAGAGTCGGACTTTTCAATGCTCATGCACGGAATAAGAAAAGCATCACTATTGATCTCCGGAAGGATCTGGGGCGGAAAGCGTTTTTCGAACTTGTAGGAAAATGCGACGTAATGATTGAGAATAACTCAGTTGATTTACTTGACCATTTAGAAATCGGGTGGGAGGAGATACAAGCAGTTAACCCTCGCCTCATACTCGTTCGTATGCCGGCAGTAGGAATAGAAGGTCCATATCGAGACTATCTAGGATTCGGAGTTAATTTCGAGGCGCTTTGCGGGTTGGGATCTCTTCGCGGTTATGCGGATTCTGACTTGAGCGAAAATGATGGCGTTTATCACATGGACGCCGCCTCAGGATCGGCTGGCGTTTTAGCTACCCTCCTAGCTCTAAGGAAACGTGACAAAACGGGGATAGGGGAAATGATCGAGCTTTCCCAGTGTGAAAACATGCTTAACCACATTGGTGAATTTTTGATAGATGCAGCGCGAACTGGTAGCGAACATGAAGCCATTGGCAATCGCCATCGCGTGCACGCTCCTCAAGGGTGCTACCAGTGCGAAGGTCTAGACAAGTGGATAGTTCTTTCGATCACTACTGATAAACAATGGCAGTCTTTGTGCGCCCTTATGGACACTGCGGATCTGGCGAATGATAAAGAGTTACAGTCAGTAGAAGGTCGTCAGAAACGTCACGATGAGCTTGACGACAGAATCGGGGCTTGGGTGCAAACCCTAGATGCAGTTGATCTATTTCATAAGCTCCAGTCAAATGGGATACCAGCTGCGCCGGTTCTAAACGAATTAGAAGCACTAGATGACTCTCATTTACGTGCTCGAGGCATGTTCGCTCCAAACGGAAACTTAGATACAGGTACGCATGACTATCCAACTCACGTTTGGAGGTGGGATGGTCCAGATATGGCCTATGGTCCGCTACCAGTGCTTGGCGAAAACAACAAAGATATTTATCAAAACTTACTAGGCATGAATGAAGAGGAATATTTGGCAATGGAATTAGACGGCCATATCAGCGAAGACTATCTGATGCCGGATGGCTCAGCTCAATAGCTAATGGCGTTTATGTGTTAGGGACGATCTAGATTAAAGTGGTCTCTGGTTGTTGCATACTCTGAACCAGAAAGACGGCCTAATGCATCCAATTCCTGCGCGTTTACCTTCGTTCCATCAAGTACTTTTTCGTCAATATGGAAGGCTATAACTTCGCCAAAGGTAACAACATGTCGAGTGGGTTCCTCCCCGAGTAGAACCTCGCGGATAGCACGGCATTCGAGTACAGCTTTAGCTTCAATTACGCCGGGTGCATCAACTGATCCAAATAACTTTGCGGTCAAACCAGCGATAGCAAACTCATCGATTTCAGGGCTAAGATTTTCTGCTGTTTTGTTCATGGCTACAGATAGCTCATGGTCAACCAGGTTTGCTGTGAATACTCCCGACTCTCGGATGTTAGCAAGACTGTCTTTCACCTGGTTATCTATAACTCCAGTTGAAAAAATCAGAACAGGAGGGTTTGAAGCAACGGCATTAAAGAAAGAGTACGGTGCCAGATTGTTGACTCCATCGCTACTTCTACTTCCTATCCACCCAATTGGCCTAGGAATAATCAGTCCTGTAGTCAATTTGTATCGTTCTGTTGGATTTAGGTCGTCGACCAAGAAAGTAGTGCGTGCCATGTTCAACTCGACTCGTAATAGATGGCCCTAGTAGCGTTTGAACTAGGGATATTTTGTGGAATATAAAAGTTTAAAGTAGTAACGATCAAAAACGTAAACATAGCTACTAGAGACACGACAGATACCGACCAGGCTGATATCGAGTACCTTCAACTTAATGGTTCACTCCGGGTATGCGCGACGCTGGCTCATGTTGGGATCCCTGTGGAGTCTGTACGCAGTCTTTGGTCTAGTAGCTGGCTCGTTAGCGCCTCTGCTAGAGCGTATCCGAGTTGAATTGGATATGTCCCGCAGCGCGATGGGCGCTGCGTTAGCGGCATGGCCCTTCGTTTATTTATTTGTTTCAATCAAAGCTGGGCGTGTTTTGGACCGGATTGGTTTGCGCGCCGGGCTCGGTATCGGAATTATTTCTATTGTTGCTTCAGGATTCCTTCGCGCATGCGCTCAGGGAAGCATTAGCCTTTGGTTCGCTGTAGCGATTTTTGGGGTTGGTGGGCCGTTTATTTCTATCGGTGCCCCGAAGCTTGTTGCCGAATGGTTTGGTAAAGAGGAACGTGGCAGAGCAGTAGGTATTTATAGTACTGCGGCACCTACTGGAGCAATGATTGCTTTGGTGCTAGCGGATCCACTTCGGGTCGCATTGGGCGGCTGGCGCCCTGTTCTGGCTGTATTCGCGACAATGGGAATAATTGTGGGAGCAGTGTGGTTATGGGTTTCACGCAAACCATCTCCCAGACAAGTGGCCTTGGAGAGTCACCTTCCGACCAGTGAACTGCTTAAGGATCGAACAGTGCAACTGGTCTTGCTACTTGCATTTGGCTCATTTTTTTTCAGCCATAGCATGGGCGGATGGATGCCTGACATGCTCCAACATGTTGGTTGGAGCGAAAGAGGATCATCGTGGCTTGCAGCGGTTGGTGTCGCGTTTGGCATTCTCAGTGCATTGTGCATCCCGGGAAGAGTTTCAGAAAAGAATAGACCGAAAGCGCTGGCTGCACTTTACCTAATGGTTGCGATAGCTATTTGGGCCTTAGCAACAGAAATCAGGATCGCTCATTTGGCAGCAGTGCCGTTAATCGGTGTAGCGCGTGTCACCTATGTCCCATTAGCGATGCTAATACTTATGTCTGCTCCGAAAGTCAGTACAAAAACTATAGGTGCTGCCGGAGGCCTGTTTTTCACTGCGGGCGAAGTCGGAGGAGTGAGTGGCCCTTGGATTACCGGAGTCGCTCGTGATGCGGCTTCGAATTTCACTTTAGCAATTGGAATGCTTTCGGGTTTGGCGATTGTTTTGAGCGTCTTGGCGATTTCAACAGGTAAACGCAGATTATTGTCTAACTATGTTGAATCAGTTTCGAATACTGGACCTTAGCGATCACCGCGGTGCGATGGCAGCGAATATTTTAGCGACGCTAGGTGCTGAAATAGTTCTAGTTGAAGGACCTGATGGGCGGGGGAGAAATTCATTTCCTCAAGGACCTGATGGAGTGTCGCTGGATTGGTGGTCTATGCGTCGTGGGGCTAAAAGCGTAGTCATAGAAAATCGAGCAGAGTTAATGAAGCTAGTCGCTGGAGCAGATGTTTTAATTGAATCACCTGACGTGGGTACGGGATTAAACGTCAAGGAACTAAGAGCTGTGAATCCGAGTTTAGTTCATGCCACTATTACAGGCTATGGCAGCACTGGTCCTAAAAAAAATTGGGTAGCGACAGATTTGACTATTGCTGCTTCAGCATGTGCAGCTGCCGTTACAGGTGATGCTGATCGGGCTCCGCTTCGAATAAGTACTCCTCAAAGTTATTTGCATGCAGGGCAGCAAGCGGCTGCGGGTATAGCCGTAGCTTTGTACGAACGATCTAAATCAGGCTTAGGTCAACATGTTGATGTTTCAGCTCAACAGTCTCTTATGCAGGCTGCGTTTCCGGCGAATATGACTGGGCCGCATGGGCAAGAAGATGCAGGTAGAACTTCTGGTGGCATTCTAGTTATGAATTACCATTTACAATTTGTGTATCCGGCATCTGATGGTCACGTATCAATCACTCTTTTGTTCGGTGATACCATTGGCATATTTACGTCTCGACTCATGACTTGGGTATACGAAGAAGGATTTTGTAGCCAGGAGCTGCGTGACTTGGATTGGGTGAATTTTGGACTACGACTTTTTACCGAACCTGACACAGCTCCTGCTCAAATGGAAGAAGCTAAACTCGCAATAGCCAGCTTCACTGCCACTCGCACGAAGGCAAGCTTGTTCGAAGAATCTCAAGAGCGAGAGGTGCTGTTAGCTCCAGTGTCAACTCCGGGGTCTCTGGTCGAGCTTAATCATTTCAAACAACGAAAATTTTGGGATGTTTTAGACGACCCATCTTGGGGGACTGTTGTTGCTCCTGGCAATTGGGTTCAACCCAGTAGCGGAAGGCTCCCAATGCGCGGCCTACCTCCAGAACTTGGAGCCGACACTAAACAGCTGATGTCGGAAAATCGCATGCCCTATGCACCAGAAGCTTCTGCCAAAGAGCGCAGGCTTCCTTTTGAGGGACTGAAAGTTTTAGACACAACGTGGGTTTACGCCGGACCCTTCACAACAAGGTTGTTAGCTGATTTCGGAGCGACTGTAATAAAAGTCGAAGGACCAAACCGATTTGACCTAACACGCGGGGGTACTAGAGGCCTCAACGATGATCCGGGTATTGATGCATCGATTGCTTATGGGACCCTAAATGCTGGGAAAAAGAGTTTGACGCTCGACCTCAATACTGAGGAAGGTCAGAGAGTGTTTCGTGATTTGGCTAATTGGGCAGACATTCTAGTCGAATCGTACACGCCCGGAACCTTGGACAACTGGGGCCTTGGCTATGACAGCCTTTGTGAAACGAACCCATTATTGATCATGCTGAGCACAAGCCTTATGGGGCAAACTGGGCCGCTCTCAACCTTCGCAGGTTTCGGAAATCTTGCCGGCGCAATCACAGGTTTTTATGAAATGACGGGTTGGACTGATAGGGATCCGGCTGGTCCCTTTTTGGCCTACACCGACTATGTGGTTCCCGGATTTAAAGTCGCTCTGTTAGTGGCTGCATTAGAGAAAAGAAAAATTGATGGTAAAGGACAATATCTAGACTTTTCACAAGCAGAAGCAGCGGTTCACTTCCTGACTTCCGCTGTGCTGGAGTCAACAGTTAATGGCACGCATGTTTCTAGGCTCGGTAATTCTGATCGTTTTATTTCCCCGCATGGGATGTACCGAACGCATGGAACAGATAGCTGGGTTGCAATTGTGTGCGAAACTGATGCTCAATGGATCGAGCTAAGCGCGATAATAGAGTGTCCTGCTATGCAAAATTTAAGAGTGAACGATCGGTTCGAAAGAAGTGCAGAGATAGATGCCTTAATAGAAGCCTGGACGTCGGCTAAAGAAGCCGAAGATATTGAGCTACTTTTTCAATCAGTTGGCATTCCTTGCCAACGCGTGATTAACAGCAAAGCTGCATTCGCAGATCCTCAGTTGCAGCACCGAAATCACTGGCTAGAGGTAGAACATCCGGTCCATAAAAAAATGACGGTAGAAGCTCCTCGCTTTCAGTTCTCTCATACCCCACATAAGGTAACGAGATCTGGGCCATCGCTCGGGGAGCACAATGATTTTGTGTTACGTTCAATTCTTGGCTACAGCGATGATGAAATTATTAACTTAGCGATTTCAGGCGCTATTGGATGACTGACGAAGAGAGAAAAGCTAAGTGGGACCGTCATTACTTTGCTGATCGCGACCCAGGGAGCGCCTATGAGTTTTTAACTGAGGCCAAATGTTTGATAGAAGAAAAGTTTGGTATCGGGTACTTTTCGGCAGCTGATTTTGCTGGAGGCTCAGGAGGAACTGCTTTATGGCTTAGTCAGCAAGGTTTTGATACCAGTCTTATCGAGTTGTCAACTAAAGCAATACAGATTGCAGAAGCTAAAGCTCGTGAATCAAACCTATTTTTAAAGACTGTTTCTCATGACTTAGAGTCATCAGAACTGCTTGCAAGCAGCTGGGATCTAGTAGTTTGCAGTAATTTTTTTGATCGTCGTTTATTTAGAATGTTCCATCTTTACGTGAAGCCTGGTGGTCTGATTTTTATCAGAGTGCCGACAACAATAAACCTAGAACGTAATGTTCGACCAGGTAAAAAGTTTCTTGCTGATCCTGGGGAACTGCTGGTTCTTTGTAAAGACTTCGAAATTATAAGTCATGAAGAAAAATGGTTCGAAGACCGGCACGAAGCAAGGTTTATAGGTTGTTTGCCTGAGTCGTCAACGAAGAGAAATTAAATCGACAACAAAGATTAAATGCTCGTTCGGGCCGATGACTCCGCCTGCCCCTGCTGCACCGTATGCCAAAGCTGGAGGAATTGTCAGCTGCCGTCGACCTCCGACCTTCATGCCAATAACGCCTTGATCCCATCCCGGTATAACTTGTCCACCACCAAGTTTAAATTTAAATGTTTCGTTGCGATTCCAGGAGGCATCAAACTCATTTCCAGTTTTCCAGGAAACACCTACATAGTGCACCTCAGCGGCATGTCCTGATTTAGCTTCGTCACCATCGCCGATGACTAGGTCATCGACTTTTAGCTGGGTACCACTTGGCTCGCTATCAGGAACTGTTACTAAGGGTTTTTCACTCATAAGTGCAAGGCTAGTTGGTATTAAAAGAATCAGTTGAGACTATTTATGAAATTCAAGAGAGCTTTGTTGACCTCTAGTGGGCGCTCTTGCTGTAGCCAGTGACCGGCACCCTCAATGATTTCGCAGTGACGTAGATCACCTAAAGCTTGTTGCATGCTGCTGATCGCTTCTGGAGTGTTCCCTGCAATCAAGTCTGTTGAGCCACCCATATAGAACGAAGGCTGGTTGATAGTTGACCCGAGGAAAGGAGCCGTAATAGCAGGCAGCCTGTTGATATTGCGATACCAATTCAACCCCCCCCGGAAACCCGAGCTAGATATTTGGTCAACGTAAAAAGAAAGATCTTCTTCGTTAATCCAATGTGGCAACTCATCTGGTATTACCAACTGTTGACTGAGTGACTGTCCTGCAGGGAAATACCCATCGAATGGTTCACTGATATCTCCGTTGGCCATAGCATCACCACTGATTAAGTAGATGAAGCCTCGGACAGATCGCGCGATGTCCGCCTCTAAATCGGTCTCTGCCTTGCCAGGATCCTGGAAAAACAATCGGTAATAGTCTCGATCAGGTCCCGCTGTTTGAGCCATTAAACCGTTCAGGTCAATACCTTCGGGAAGAGCGCCTATCGGGCCCGTGTAGGGTACGCTTAAACAAGCCACAGCACGAAACAAATCGGGACGCATCAGAGCGGCATACCACGCGACTGGAGCACCCCAATCATGGCCAGCTACCACTACTGGTCCTTGATTTAGGTGATTAGCGACAGCAACGACATCCCCGACGAGGTGGTTCATGTCGTAGGCGTCTATTGCCTGTGGCGCACTTGTTTTCCCATAACCACGCATCGACATGGCAACAGCTTGATACCCGGCCTGAGCTAGGGCGTCTATTTGATGTCGCCACGAGTACCAGCTTTCAGGAAAGCCATGGCACATTACGACTACTGGACCTTGCCCCTTGGTTACGTAATGGATTTGTATGCCGTTGCCTTGAATGAGGTGTTCTTCCAGATCGCTAATCATTCAGAGAGTATTCCACAACTTCCACTGGTCACCGCAATCTAAGGTATAGCTATGAGTGAACTGAGATTTGATGGCAGGGTCGCCTTAGTAACTGGTGCCGGCGGCGGACTTGGCCGAGAACATGCGCTCCTGCTCGCATCGCGAGGCGCAGCGGTAGTGGTGAATGACTTGGGATCGCTAACCATGGGAGGACAAGATCATGACCCAAGCCCAGCCGAAGCAGTTGTTGAAGAAATTCTTAAGAGCGGCGGTAGCGCTGTATCTAATAGTGACAGTGTGGGGACTCGCGATGGTGGCGAGGCAATCGTAAACGCTGCACTATCTAGTTTTGGACGTTTAGACATTGTGGTAAATAACGCCGGGATAATCCGAAATCGAACTTTTTTGAATATCGGAGAAGATGAACTTGAGCCCATACTTGATGTTCACGTTAAGGGCTGTTTTTTCGTGACACGTCCTGCGTATGAGCATATGAAAAAAAATGGGTACGGGCGCATAGTCAATACCAGTTCTGGCTCTGGACTATTTGGCGCCTTCGGGCAGAGTGCCTACGCAGCTGCAAAAGCAGCGATATATGGATTTACGCGTACGTTAGCTATAGAGGGAGCTAGATACGGGATTCATGTAAACGCGATAGCGCCAGCAGCCTTAACGCGAATGACGCCAGATGCGTTGGGTGAAGATAGCTTCGTTGCAAAAACTATTGGTTTGTCAGGTAGCGATCTTGAAGCGGTGTTAGGTCCTCATCAGGTCGCTCCGGCCGTTGCTTACCTGGCGCACGAATCTTGTCATCTGAACGGAGAAACTCTATCGGTGGGTGGAGGGCGAGTTGCTAGAACATTTATGTCGGTTACAAGAGGGATCCACGAATCCGAGTTAAGCGCTGAGAAAGTAAGTGATCGAATAGAAGAAATTTTTGATGACGCGAAATGTTTGTCTCCGGCAAATGTTGATGAAGAAATTATTTTGCTGAAAAATTTTCTTTCTGGCACAAATGATTAGCTAGGAAGTGAGGGCGCTCAAGGCAGTCTCATATTCCGAGCGGCTCAACCCGTGGGGATAAACACAAACTAGGTCTATTCCTGCTTGTTCATATTCTGTTAATTGTTCTCGGGCTCGATCTAAATCATTTACGTTCATGCATGTTCCTCTTACAATTTCTTCGGTTGAAGTGAGACCTTGGCGAACGAAGTGCTGATGGTAATTCGCCATAGCGTCGTAATTTACAGCATCTGTTTCCAGTGCTTGGGAAGGGCTTAAGCGAACATATAGAACTGTTTGTGGCGTTCTACCGTTACTTCTGCCAGCTTCTTGAGCTACTTTCACGGTTTCAGCAGCATGTTGTGGTGTCAGCCAATTGAGAACAACTCCGTCAGATTTTGCTGAACCTAGTTCAACCATTTTAGGTCCGAGTGCTCCTACGAGCACCTCAAATCCCTTCCCGAAGCTGACTCCGAATCTAGATTGTCCCATAAGTTCATCAAGAGCGATTTCCATCCATCGAAGCGGAGACGAAGGAAAGGGTATGCCTAGACGAGATGCGGCTTCTCTATGTGAGACGCCGACTCCTAGAGTAAATCGACCTTCTGATTGCTCATTTAAAGTAGCTGCTGATAGCGCTAAATGCGGCAGAGATCTAAAAGGGCCGGCAGCGACTCCGACCGCACCTTTCACTGAGTTAGTTGCGGCGAACATCGCAGCGAGACTTATGTAGGGACTGCGACCACTGAGCCCGCCGCTTGGTTGGTGGTTCCCGGTTTCAGGTAGATAAATGCTCGCGTAACCATTGTCTTCGGCAAATTTGCCGAGGCGTACAACTTCATCAACGGGTAAATCTCGCATACAAATACCTAAGTCCATAAGACTTACCATGCCACACCAGCTCATGTCTGAGCAGCCAGTTAAGTAAATCAGCTCCTCGAGGCGCCATGCGTTCGGTCCTTAAACAAAGATGAGATAGGGCGCTCCGAGTCAAATAGCGCTGGTAACTTCAGCATTATGGGTGGATGCGTGTTCATCCAAAGTTCCGGTGGGACAAATACTTCAGAAGGTGTTTCGATTTTCGTGAGCCAGTCAACAACAAATTTTTTTACCGGTTACTCCCCAAGTACATCATGTGTTCGATTGGCACAGGAGATAATTGGCGGTCACTTGAGAATCATGATTAGGGAAAATCTTGACTACAGCCTTGGAGACATTACGAGACCTTTCAAAGGTTCAGTAGCTCGAACCGAAGATGCAGTAAATCGGAATGTGCCAAAGATAATTGTCCCACGGGCTGTTGCCAGAGCTGCAGCAGGCTGTTTGGTTGAGCGATAATGAAAGCAAAAGAATTTTCTGGATTGAGCGCGACTGGTCGCAAAAATCTTGTTGCGAATCTCCATTCAGCGTCGTTAAAGATTGTCTTAGCTGTAACAGGCGGCGGCGCCGCATGTATTTCTGATTTATTGACTGTCCCGGGCGCTTCGAAGACGGTGCTCGAAGTAGTGGTTCCGTACAGTTCCTCTTCGCTAAAAGAATTACTTGGTAAGTCTTCAAATCAAGCAGTATCTCTAGCGACAGCTAGAGAAATGGCATCTGCATGCCTCGAGCGGGCCGCGATACTTGATCCTGGAAACATTGAAGTAGCAGGCGTAGCCTGCACTGCAGCGTTAACTACTAGTAGGTCTAGACGAGGTGACAATCAAGCATGGGTTGTGGTTTCAACCCATGAAGCGAATTATGAGTTTCATCTTGAATTAGACAAGGACGTAGATAAACGAGTTGATGAGGATCGAATAGTTTCCGACATGTTACTGAAATCAATAGGAATAGCAATGGGGGTGTTACTAGCCCCATAAGTGAGCTAAACCTGTTAAATGGGAAAGAAGCGAAAAGCGAAGATTCCTCAAAGTGTCGGTGAGCTTACGGCTGATTATTTCACTAACGTAATCGGTTTGAAATATGGCGGATCCGTTCAAGATGTTGAAACCGAGGTAATTGGGGAAGGCGTGGGTTTCTTAGGAGAGTTGCATCGATGCAGCTTGAAATGGTCAGACGGAAGCAGGGGCCCTGATTCGGTCATTGTGAAATTTCCGTCGATGATTAAGAAAAATAGGGCACTGGGTGAAGTGCTAGGTTCCTACGAACGAGAAATTTATGTTTACAAGGAGATGGTTGATCAATTAGGAGTCGTGACTCCTGAGTTCATTTACGGTGATTTGGACCCCCACCCAGCGCCGTGGCTAGAAACGTTCGTCCTTTATCTCTGCGAGAAGCTTCCGGTTGGTGGCGTTAGCTGGGTATTTAATAGAGTTCTGTTTATTGGAGCACGTAGCCCTCGCAAGTATCTGCTCATGATCGAAGATATCCCTGATGCTCGGGCACCCTCGCAGGCAGTCGGAGGGTCAATGGACGACGCTCGAGCGGGTCTGGACATACTTGCGAAGTTTCATGCCCATAATTGGATGGACCGAACCAAGATTGAAAATCCAATCATCTGGAGTGTCGGCCGTAGCCCAAAACTCGTGCAAGCTAGCTATCGTCGAAATCGTGAAGCTTTTGTAGCTCGTTTTGGAGAAGCTATTGGCCCGGACGTAATAGCAAAAATGGATGAAATCCAAGCTAATTTTTCTGACTATAACGCCAGTTTGGATAAATCTCCATGGACATTGATACATGGAGATTATCGACTTGATAATTTGCTGTTTCGGCCAGAGGGAAAGACTGTCTTGTTGGATTGGCAGGCTCTGGCCTGGGGAAGAGCAGGCTGGGAAGTAACGTACTTTATAACCACAGCACTCGAGCCTCACCATAAAGAAGAAGAAGAAATGATGCTCAGGCAATACCACAAAGTGCTTGTTGAATCAGGCGTTGCCGATTACGACTACAGCGATTTGTTGAAAGATGTCGCAACATCGAAAATCATGCTTGCTCATCGAATGGTTGCAGCAGATGACCTTTTAGATACCGCCAAAGATAACGGCGATATAGCTTTAGTGGATCTTTTAGTCACACGAGTTGTCGGGTGGATTGACCCTGTTTAACTGAAGAGATCACTTCCGATTCCTTCAGCTACCTCATCAAAACTCAAATGGCCTAGCTCAGTCCAGATATCAAAGTTGTGTTCCCCAAGATAAGCCGGAGATAACAGATCAGTGGCAGGTCGCTTCCCGTCCCATAGAGCGGGAAACGTGTCTACAACACGTTGCCCAAAGTTGTCATGAGTAGCGGGTCGCCAGAACTGTCGGGCTTTGTGTTGTGGGTCTTGTTCAATGAGCTCTGATGCATTTTGTACTTTCCCAGCAGGAACGCCGATCTCTTGGAGCATTGACATTCCGCTATCAGAAGTTTGGTGCAATGCCCACGTGGCGACAGAATTTTCGATTTGAGTGCGATTTAATCGTCGATCATCTTCTGTGGCTAATGTCAGCGTTTTGAGATTTGGATCACTAATTATGCGCTGAAGACTTAACCACTGAGAGTCGTTAGTCGCTGTTATAGCTAGGTATCCATCGGTAGTTGCAAAAACATTATTCGGTACATGGTCCTGAAGCCCATCTTGATTCCCATTTGGTTGAGTAACAAAGCTGTTTGATAAATAATCTAGGGCAGCTGGCCCAATAGAGTATGTGCCGATTTCGTGTTGTGACATATCTATTTTTTGACCCTTGCCGGTTTTTTCGCGTGCGTGGAGTGCTGCCACGGTACTAAGAGCAGCGCTGAACCCCGCAAGGTGATCGTTGAGTGAGAAGCCCGATCCGATAGCTTCTTCATCGGAAAAATTGGTTAGATGAGTGATGCCTGAAAGAGCGTGAATTGTTGGAGCGTAGGAGATAACGTGTTTCCAGGGGCCATCTTGGCCACACCCGGACATGGTGACGTAAACCAATTTAGGGTTCCATTGCTGAAGGGTTTCCCAATCAAGACCCCATTTGGCAAGCACTCCGGCGCTGTAATTTTCGATTAGGATATCGCTTTTTTCGATGATTGGTTTTAAAACTTTAAGAGCTAACTCGTGCTTCATGTTTAGGGTGATGCTTCGCTTGCCACGTCCCCACACAAAGTAAAAAGGATGATCTGGGCTGTTTACACCGGTGCTGTTGCCGTCGTTTTGAAGCCGAACCACATCGGCCCCTAACTCAGCAAGCATTCGGGTAGCAAAAGGTCCAGCTAGAACCCAAGTTAAATCCAACACTCGAATCCCTTGGAGTGGCTTCCTTTTTTTAAGGTTCTCTACTTTTCTAGCAGTCTGAGACCAACGAGTAACTATCTCTTCAATCGGTGTATCGATAGAAGCTGGGGGTGAGGGATCAATAGCGGGAGTATCGCTAAATCGAACTAATCGAGAAGGTTGCTTTACTGTTGACCCGATCACCTTTTTGAAAAAATTTCGATGGGCGAATTGTGGACTTTCGCAAGCATCGGCGATGTTCAACACACCGCCGAAAGCAACATGATTGTTTTGTGCATCTTCCCAAAGCTCTTTTGCTTCGCGTGTTTTAACCCAATCTCGAATTGTGTCCATGGCATCATCTACATTGACGAGAATCTGATCAACATCTTTGCCGAGCCATCGATTGCCGGCAGTGAAGCCATCATCGACCATCATCTGAAACACGTTTTCCGGCACAGGTGTAGGGGTAATCATGACGTGTCCGGAAGAACAGGGAGCAAGGTCGTAAAGTCTAAGCCAATGAAGAGCCCCCTGCCTTTCGGCTAGTTTCGGTAACGGTAAAATATCGTCGAAAAGCCATTGCATCATTATGTTTTCAATGGACCCAGAGACTGTTTCGTGAGCCGAAACGTCAACAAGCTGACCTAGACCATCGCGTCGTGCCGCGAAAACCCCTGCGATTCCGCATAATGCAGCCATAAAACCTGAGTAGTTATATGCCTGTCGTCCCCAAAGGTTTAACGGGCGATGTGGTAGCCCTGTCACAGACAAGAACCCGCCGAGCGCAGCAGAAGTTAAATCTGAACTTACCCAGTGAGACCTTGGGCCAGTTCGTCCGAAAGGGGTCAGTGATACCTGGACTATTTTTGGATTATCTTTTGCGATATCGGCATGATCGATTGACAAAGATCCTAAAAAACCGGGAGGAAATGTTTCGATTATAAGATCAGCCGATGTGGTTAAAGTTTTGTAGGCGTTGATGCCGTTGGTACTTGTGAAATCGATCAGGTGCCGTTCTTTCCCGCCGTCATACCACCAATCCAATACTCCGCCACGCTCGGAGTCAGATTTGCTTTTTATAGGCTTCCCGGGTGAGCCCCTCGTTACACGAACCACATCGGCGCCGAATTCGGTGAGTAATTTTGTGCCAAAACGTCCGGAGTCGTCGGTTGCATCAACAACTCGGAGTCCTCGAAGAGCGGTCATGTAATTTCAATTCTTTCACGGGAATTAGATAGCTGGCCATAGAGCCAGCGGTCACGGAGTTTGGTGCCATTAAGCATTATTGTAGGAGTTGCGTTGATTAGAGATAATTTTTACGGCCGTGTCGTACATAAGAAAATTGAGAGATTTTTGGAATTTAGTTTGTAGCGCAAACAGCTGCGAGACTCGCGAGAGCAGTCCCACGACGTGGCTGTCGGATTTGATGTCTGTCTAATCCGTTCGTTACATAGCCAAATGACAAACCGCTTTGAGGATCAGCCCAAGCCAATTGCCCACCGACACCATTGTGTCCGAAACCTGCTGGCGATATAGACCTGCCTAGGCCTCTTCGATTAGTCATTCCATCGTTTCCCGCGATAATTACACCAAGCGCTCGATGAGCTGGAACACCCATTGGATCTTTTAAATTATTTCGCAC
The DNA here is from genome assembly GCA_905477545.1 of uncultured Acidimicrobiales bacterium. Classification (GTDB taxonomy): domain Bacteria; phylum Actinomycetota; class Acidimicrobiia; order Acidimicrobiales; family Poriferisodalaceae; genus UBA9040. The sequence continues at coordinate 19,068 of CAJQGN010000121.1, forward strand.
AGTGCCTACCGCACTCTCAAGCATAACTGGCTCCCATAAATCTTCGGGGTTGTGAAGCAGCCCTTGATAAAACATCGCTAGGTCCTGAGCGCGCCCAAAACCACCGCCTCCAGGAACTCCTATTTCTTTGGTTTCGGGGCGATTGAAATTGATAATCGTATTGTCATTCACTTCAGAAGGAGGTAATTCTCGCACTCCAAATGCAGCTTCAAGCTCGTCAGGTGTTGCATCTCCAGGTGCTAACTGTAAGTCGACAATACCTTTCTGGTCCGTTAACGGTATTCCAAGAATTCTAGGTATACCTAAGGGGGAAGATACGCGCTGGTGAATTTCTTCACGATAATCATTACCTGTTACTTCATTGATGATTTCCGCAAGGACCCAATGCGCCGATGTTGCATGATATTCGAACTTGGTATCTGGTTCCCAGTTGAGTGTCCATTCTGCCATTCGTTTGCGACGGCTTGAAGAAGTTGTCCAGTGCCGAGGCCCCATTGGAGCATGAGGAAACCCGGATGTGTGAAGTAGAACTTGCTCGAGGGTTATCTTGTCTTTTGCGTTTTCTTCGAATTCCGTCAAATAAGAAGCGATAGTTGAATCCAGGGAAACTAAACCTTCAGTCAGTAGTTGCCACATAGTTGCTGCCACGAATGGTTTCGTAGCGGAAAAAAAACAGTACCGACTATTTGAGCTGGCGTTACCAATGGTTTCGTTGAGGATTAGTTCGCCGCGAAACCCAAGAGCAACTTGGCAGCTGGGAAGAAGGCCGCTGTCAACATCTTGGCGACATCGGTCGACAAGTGCTTCAACATTGTTTTGGTTAATTAAGCTATTTGGCACATCAAAGGCATATCACTCTCAGCACAAACGTGCACCCTGCTTACTAAACTTGCGTTTAGTAAGCAGGGTGACTAAGGTAGGGCTTGGCGTTTGGTAATTGAGTCCGAGTCATCCAGGTGCGGCTCGGCTTTTGATCCAGACATCGGCTGTTGGCATTGACTTCTGCGGAGGAGGTGTCGACGGTTAGGGGGGTACCCAAATCTCGCATGCGCGAGGGTTACCAATACCCCAACGCACGGACAGCGATGGACGGGGCGCCTGAAATAGGCGCTCCGTCCGGCTTTTTGAATTCTTCTTGGTGATCCCGAGAATAAACTTTGGAGTATTGTCGCTTAAATAATCTCTGACTGGTGGACAAATGAAAGAACTCAGCATGACAAAAATCGAGTTTGGCCTATCTATGCGCCGATCTGATCGAATAGCTGAACAAGCGAAAGCAATAGAGAGCCTGGGATATGACTATGCAACAACAGGGGAGCATGTTTTTTTCCACGTACCTACCGCTAACGCATTCATTTCGTTAGCAGTAGCGGCAGGGGCCACTACTCACCTCAAATTAATGTCTACAATAACTCTTTTGCCGTTATACCCAGCAGCGCTGGCTGCGAAACAAGTAGCGGCGTTAGATGTTGCGTCGGGAGGCCGCTTTCATTTAGGAGTAGGAGTAGGTGGAGAAATACCGAAAGAATTCGAGGCGTGTGGTGTTCCGGTCAATGAACGTGGAGTCAGGACGAACGAAGCGTTAGAGGTTATGAGACGGTTATTTACCGAAGACGATGTGCATTTTGATGGAAAGTTCAACACACTATCTGGCGTTACTCTCGCCCCGAAGCCGGTTCAAAAAACTGGACCACCGATATGGGTTTCTGGTAGAAAAGAAGCGGCTTGGCGGCGGACGGCTAAGTATGGAACTGGTTGGCTTCCCTACATGTACACCCCTGAGATGTTAGAAAATTCGAATGAACAAATAAGCAAATATCGACATGATGAGGGCAACGAGGTGCCTGTCGATCCGGGCTTATTTATTTTCTTTTGCTGTCACGAAGATAATGAAAAAGCAATCGAATATGCCAATGAACGACTTTCAAAGCAATACAACCAAGACTTCACAAAGATGATCGACAAATATGCGATTGCGGGTGATCCGGACAGATGTGTCGCTCGTTTAAAGGAATATGTAGAAGCAGGCGCAAGAACTATTATTCTGAGCGCAGCTTCACCTATGCATTACATAGAAGAAGCGGAACGTTTCATGGCAAAAGAAGTGCTGCCAAGATTTAAAGGTTTGGATCAGATGTCTAAATGAGGCCTGCCAAACCATATTTTGAAACATCTCTTAGGCAGGCTCGTATAAAAGAAATGGAGCTGAACGGAGGCTGGTCAAATAGATTATTTTTTGACTCGTTACGTTATTGGGCGAATCGGCAGCCAGACGCGATTGCAATAAAAGATAGTTTTGGTGATTTCACTTGGGACGCTTTTGTTGCGGAAGTAGAAGCTGTGAGTTGCGGCTTGCTAGAACTTGGCGTGTCTCCAGGAGTGGTGGTTCAAATACAATTACCAAATTGGCGACACTTTGTGATTAGTGTCGCCGCCGTTGAACGTATAGGCGCAGTCGTAAATCCGGTACCAACTGTTGTTCGATCGAACGAACTCGCAGTGATCAGCAAGTTAGCTCAACCTATGGTGGTTATTACTGCTTCAAATTTTCGCGGCTTTGAATTAGCCTCTATGCATGCTCAGTTGCGGGAAGAGTGCGACTGGGTTAGAGAATTAATTGTTGTAGGGCTTGATGCTCCGGTCAACGCTATGACTTGGGATGAGCTAGTAGAACAGGGAAGATTTTCGACTTATGATCGATCGGCCGTGGAACTGGTGACCCCAAACCCAAATGATGTTTGCGAGTTAATTTTTACTTCTGGAACTGACGGAGATCAGAAAGGGGTAATGCATACACAGAATACTCTTAATGCAGCATCAGAGACTTTTATTTCGACTGTGTGCGAAGGGTTAACAACCAATTTCCCTGACAAAATGCCGGAAGGACTGATTTTTCATCTTGCCCTTTCGCTTGGCGACCAGACTGGCTACGTGTACGGTATTCGGGCGCCTTTGGAGTCCGGTGGGCAAATAGTGCTGCAGGATGTGTGGGATTCGAAAGAGTGTGTGAGACTCATTGAGAAACATAAAGTCCAGGTATCAATAGGGAGTACTCCATTCTTAACTGATTTGCTGGAAACTAAGAGCCTCAAGGACTCTAAACTTTCAGAGTGGAAACGTTTTGTTCATTTGGGAGCTTCGATTCCTGCACCGGTCTTGAAGAGAGCAGATGAAACGCTGCCTTGCGTGGTTTTACCGGGATGGGGAAATACTGAATGTGGTTTGCTGACGATATGCCAACCGATTGATTCATTAGAACGTCGGCTAAGTCATGGGTGTCCGCATCCCGGAAACCGTGTGCGGGTCGTCGATGATAAAGGATTAACAGTTCTAGACAGAGAAGGAAACCTGCAGTGTCAGGGTTCGTTTTGTTTTGTCGGCTATTCGCAAGGGCGAGAGCTAACTGAATCTTTTTGTGATGATGATTGGTTCGATACTGGTGATCGTGCATACGTTGACTCACTGGGTTACATAAAAATTGTGACGCCAGACTCATGACCAAATAATTAGGGGGCGGAGTGAATGTTCCGGCAACAAAAATCGGAGATGTCCTTCCTCGGTGTGAAGCAGTTGTGAAGGCAATGACAATCGGCGAGCCTGGCAATCAGTTGGGTGAAACTACTTATGCCTTTGTAATCGCAATTTATGTAAATATAGAGCCGGACGATGTGCGATCTTTCAGAGAAGAAATCAATATCCCGGAGCGCTTTTGGACGCGGTCGTTAGCTTTGGCAGAAAGCTTTCCGATGAGGCCGAGTGGGAAGGCTTAGAAATATAAACTCTAATCAGTGCTCTGATCTAGCTACTGCGCGGAATTATTCCTGCCGTACTGTAGGTAACTGTAGGGTCCCAGAGTAGCCAGTCAAATATTCCGATATCTGCTGCAGCGTCTATTTGAGCCTTTACTTCGTCGCTGCCGTATTCCACTCGTAAAGTAAAATCCTGTAGCCAAGGAACGATCGCTGTGTTCGTCTCGCTAAGCACTCGCTGAAACTCAGCGAGTGAGGCTAAGGTAATTTCATAGGGTTGCGCTTCAGGGTGAGAGACTCCGTATTCACCTTTGGCCCAATGAGAAGGGTAAATCATCGGGGCGATGTAATCTACGACCTTTGCCATTCCTGGAATGTCTTGGGCTATTTGCTCCCCGCGTGTAGCAGCAATGCCGAACACAGACACCCCGTGCAAGACATCAAACTCGTGGAGATTAGATTGTGCCTTTGCAAGGAAGTTGTTTATCACTGCAGAGGGCTTCTCCGAACTCGAGGTAAACCCCGGTATTCGCATTTTAGCTAGGCTGCCTTCAGGTCGACGCATGTAGTCCCAGAGAATGTCATCGATTCCGGCTTCGGCCGCCTCGGTCGCTATAGCTAGGTTGTACTCCTGAACTTGCTCATTATAAAAATTAGTGAAGCCACCGTATTTGCTCAGAGGTTGCCCATTGATACCTTGTAGAACCCAATCTTTGTTTCCGAGGTTCCAAGCATGCTGAGATAAAATAGGGTCACGAAACGCGACGATTCTTCCAATTACTCGAACACCCAAAGAATGGAGTTCTTCAATGGCGCCACTCAAATCAAATTGACTTCGGATTGACCCAGCTTCGCGTGCCAATTGCAACTTTGAATTGTATCCGAGGTACCCGCTTTCATCTTTTAGAGTTAGCTCTATGGCATTAATTTTACCGGCTTTAATTAAATCAATAATAGGGTTTTTGAGGGCGGGGTAAGCCCATGCTGCCGCGCTGACGTGGACTGCGTGCGTTGTCGGGTACTTGATGGGCACCACGATCTCTAACGAAGAAGTGTTGCCTGCTTCATCGATAGCCAGAACACTCAAAGGCCCAGCGGGTGGACGGTCAAGCTCGAGTTTGAATTTGCCACCAGATGATGACACTGGAATGCCGCCAACTGTGACGGTGGCATCCGGTTCAGAAATTCCGCTAATAGTTACAGGTTGTCCAAGTCCAACCGGATCCAAGACATTGGGCATTACCAAAGTTGGGGGTGTGCCATCAATACTGAATTTAATTTCTTGTGAAACGTCTCCATAGATCCGACGATCGACAGTCAGACGAAGAACATGTTTTCCCTCAGGTAAGGGAGGCACTACCCAAAAAATTTGATTTCCATATCGTTGAAATCCGCTGATAAGTGAATCATCTAAAAAGATCTGAGCAGAACGGGCGTTGGTTCCATCTATGTTGAAGCGAATTTCTTTACCTTCGATATTTACTGGTTGGAGAGAAGCGGCATCATTTATTCCCGATATTTCTATATCTACTTGCCGAATGGTTATGAAAAGAAGTCCTATTCCAATAAGAGTAAGAGTCGTAGCTAGAAAAAGAGACCCCCACCTGCGGCGTTTTGGCGGGTGCTCGGGAACATAAACAGCTAGCGTTGGGCGCCAAGTCTTGTGTTTGCGTCGGCCCGCCAGTTTTGACAAGTTGTTGGCATAAACAGGCGCCTCGGCTTTTATCGGCTTCCACGGAAATCCCCATCCGTCTGCTGGGTCGATTTTGTCTTGAGGCGCAGGGTTATTTTCAGGCGCAACAACATCAAGCACTAGTGAAGGACCAACCTGATAGCCCCGCGATGTCAGGGTCCAACGGTTCGTCTGAAATCCTGGGGTCTCGATTTCAGCTTTTGTAAGCCCAGTTCTCCGAAGATTGTCGAAAGCTTGGATCACTTCTTGTTCGCTGATAGCGAGCGCGCTTGCAACTTCGGAGACCATGCACGTTCCGTCTTGAGACAAAATGTGTCGCAATACTTTTTTGTCGCTAATCGCCAGAAGTGGCACGTCTTAAGGCTAGTTCGGTAAACGCCGAGATAGGAAGTTGAGACAAGATTGAGTTGCTCGTTAACTGAGTCAAAAACTTTTGGGTCGATAGCCGACGTTGTTCTTGCTTGATAGTTTCAGTGGAAGGGAATCTAATGCGTGTCTGTGCTTACATGACAGTGGGTTTGACGGCTTCAGTTCTGAACGATTTGGAAAGTTTTATTTAAAAACCAACATTGGCCCAGGAGCCCGCTAATTTGCAAATGCTTGATTTATCTACCTGGGTACTTGATTGGGTGTCTCTAGGTTAATTTGAGAGAATTGTGACCGATACCAGAGGAGTCCTATGAATAGCGACCGTGAAGAACTTAATTGGGAAAAATATGGTTCTGCCGCTCGGGCACTTGCTCAGATTGTTGCTGATGATGAGTATCGACCTGACATAGTGTTAGCTATTGCTCGAGGAGGTCTCTTTATTGCTGGTTCGCTTGGTTACGCGTTATCGGTGAAAAATTTGTATGTAATGAATGTGGAGTACTATACGGGGGTAGATGAACGCCTCGAAGTTCCTGTAATGCTTCCTCCATATGTTGACATGGTCGATCTCCGAGATCTGAAAGTGCTAATTGCTGATGATGTTGCGGATACGGGGCACACATTGGCCTTGGTTCGTGAACACTGCTTAAGCGAAGTAGCTGATGTGCGTTCTGCTGTTCTTTACCAGAAGCCTCAGTCAGTAGTGGACTGTGAATATGTGTGGAAACATACAGATAAGTGGATTAACTTTCCTTGGTCCACGGAGACACCATTAGTGAACCCAAGAAAGGGGTCTGTTGTCCTAGATGCATAGCTAATAGCTTATTGGGGGCGCAGTTTTTATGAAAATGTCTCGGAATTTCGCAGATTTGAAATCAACTGATATCGATCATCGGCTTAACCCTTCATCTATTCTCCTCGTGCCTGTTGGGGCGATTGAGCAACATGGCCCGCATTTACCGTTAAGCGTTGACCTAGTCATTGCTGAAACTACTGTCTCCAGGATTATCGCTGAGCGGGGTGAAGAGCTAGATCTATGGGCTCTACCACCAATAGCCATTAGTAAATCCAATGAGCATGTTGGTTTTGCTGGATCGTTGTCTCTTCGCGCAGAAACGCTCCTTGCTCTACTTGACGATCTCGGAAGTGGCATAAAGGAAACCCCGATTCGAAAAGTTGTATTCGTCAACGGCCATGGAGGTAATTCTTCGTTGCTGAACGTTGCATGTCGTGATCTTCGAGTAGCGCATGGCCTAATGACCTTTTTGATGCATCCGTTTATTCCACCAGATCAGGGAGGGCATTCACCTCCGAGCGAAATGGGGATGGGAATCCATGGAGGCTACGAAGAAACCTCTGTAATGCTGTATCTATGCCCTGATCTTGTCGATATGAACAGTGCTTTACGAAATATCCCTGAAAAGTTGGGTAAGAATCGGTACGTGCGTTTCGGTGGTACGACTTCGTTCGGTTGGCTAGCGAGCGATTTTGGGAAATATGGACACATCGGTGATCCGACCGGGGCTACGAGAGAAGCAGGACAAGAGCTTTTCGCTGCGGCTTTAGAATTCGTTGGCGATCAACTAGAAGAAGTGTCGAAATTTTCTTTTTTGTAAACCAGTCCTGCTTCGTACAAGAAGACTTTTAGCTGAAACGCTTTTGAACTCGTTCTAAAAATTCATTTCTTCTGACTAAATCAGAACGGTCTAAATAATACATAGCTAACCAATCAGTCTGACATCGTTTATGGCAGAGGAGACGAAGACCTCGAAGCGGTGTCCTTTTGCTGCCAAGACCCTGCAACCTATTCCTGAAAGGGCCAGAGCCATGAGTTGTCACAACTGAAATCCTTCGGATGTTCGACAATAGACCTTTGATATTGGCACTACCTGGAGGGAGCGTGAAAGCAACTTCGTTAACCCAAACTCTGTCGAACCATCCTTTTAACATTGCGGGAGCTCCGCCCCACCAAGTCGGATGGACTAGAACTAAATGATCAGCCCACTGTAATTTTTTTGTGTGGTCGCTTATAAGAGGTTTTTTAGCTATTGAATTTAAATGTCCGATTTTTTCTTGCGTATTCAGTTCGGGCCGAAACCCTTCTTCGTAGAGGTCAATACTTATCACTTCTCGATTTCCGAGGCTGAGCGACTCCACTACTGCATCTCTAAGAGCTGTGTTGAATGAGGTCGGAAGCGGGTGGGCATGCACGACCAAACATTTTTTACCTAATGTGTTTCTAAACTTCATAAGCGACTGAGCTTAAGTTCTACTTTTTTCAAAAACATTTCCCTTTGTCGAAAAGATCTTTGATCTACGCGATCAAGATGTAGCCAGGTGCTCCTAGCGTTCGGATGGGAGAGTAGCCGCATAGCTCTGCAAATCACCCACCTGCCAGTATCAGCTATCAAGAAGCTTTGCCATTTACGAGACCCTGTTGTAGTTACCCCTACCAGCCGTCGCACGTGGCGTAACTTTGACTCGATCAGCTTTGTTTCACGGTTAATATCAAAAGCCACCGTTGGAATCATTACCCGGTCGAACCATCCCTTAAGAATCGCCGGCATACCGAACCACCAAGTGGGGTACACAAAAACTAGGATTTGTGATGCTGCTACAAGATCTGCTTGTTCCTGAATCTGGTTGTCAACAATTGGATCGGCATCATGGTATCGAAGCCTTTCCTCCGGGCTCATAGCGGCTTGAAAATTCATGGCATATAAATCTATTTCTGAAACATCATGTCCAGCAGCTAGCAAACCTTTATGCACTGAGACTTTTAGATCGGCGCTATAGCTATCTGAGTCTGGGTTAGCATATAAAATTAGCGCCTTCATGGGATTAGATGCTATGGCCTGCAGACATGATACGGCTACCGTGCGTAGTGTGATTACTGTTATAGGAAATAGCAAACTACCTAGCGGTGAGCTAGTTGACATCAAAGCTATTGATGGCGTGGTTGTAGAACATCTGAGCCCAGGGAAATCGAAAGTTGATATCGACTTAGAGGGACAGCTTGTTGTTCCTGCCTTTTGTGATCCCCATGCACACCTTGATAAGGCCTTAACAGCGGACATAGTCACTAACCAGCGAGGAGATCTTGAAGGAGCTATAAGGGCTTGGCAGAGTCGCTATGAAGATCGTACTGAAGAAGAAATTTATCAGCGTTCACGAAAAGTCTTAAGGATGGCGTTAGCAAACGGAACTCTTTCAATTCGGACACACGTGGATGTTGGGGCGGATGCAGGATTAGTTGCCGTCGATGCTTTAAGTCGGCTACGTGAGGAGTTGCGCGGGTTAATTGATCTGCAAATTGTTGCACTGGTAGCCACTCCAATTAGCGGTCAAGAAGGCAAAAAAAACAGAAAGTCATTGCAGAAAGCGATTGAAAAAGGTGTAGATGTTGTTGGAGGTTGCCCGCATTTGGATAGTGATCCCGAGAAGGCCATAGCTGTTGCAATGGATGCGGCATCTGAAGCTCATTTACCGCTAGATCTCCATATGGATGAGACTTTGGATCCGGCAATGCTTTCTGTCGTTGTCTTGGGTCGAGCAGTGTTAGAAAGAGGTTTCGGTCAAGCGGTTACAGCTAGCCATTGTGTAAGTTTGAGTGTCCTGGAGCCGAATCGTCAACGGTCGATAGCAACTTTGCTTAAAGAGGCATCAATGAATGTGGTCTCGTTGCCTCAAACTAATTTGTTTCTGCAGGCCCGTGATCGCCCTACTGCTCCTCCTCGAGGGATCACTCCTATAAATTTGCTGCGTGAGGAAGGAGTTGTCGTGGGGGCCGGTGGCGACAATGTTCAAGATCCCTTTAATACGATGGGCCGAGCGGATGCTCTCGAAACGGCGGCGCTTGCAGTAGCAGCTTCGCATCAGTCAGTAGAAAATGGACTGGATTTGGTGACGGATTCTTCTCGGATTGTGATGGGTCTACCTTTATGCGGATACGAGCTTGGTGCAAAGGCCAGCTTGGTCGCAGCGCCTGTGAGTACGGTTCGCGAGCTGATTGCGACTGCTCCAGTCGACAGGGTTGTTATACGTGATGGTGAGGTTGTCGCAAGGACTGCGTCTGTCACTGAGATGATTAGAGATTTTTAATAAAATTATTGACGATAATGACAAAAAATCCGCTTATTCATTATGACTAATGGCTGGTTTGAACTAGGACTAGATAGTGAGAACAAATGACTAGTTTAACTTCTACTCCCGCTCTTACCTTTGACAAGGTTTCCATGATATTTCCAGATGGAACTAAGGCTCTGGATCAGGTCTCGTTGACCGTGCGACCGGGTGAGTTTGTGAGCATTGTGGGGCCATCAGGTTGCGGGAAATCTACTGTGCTACGTATTGCTAGTGGACTCTTAAACCCGTCCGATGGGCACGTAGAACTCGACGACCAAAATATTGGTTATGTGTTTCAGGACGCAACTCTCCTACCTTGGCGCTCTGTTCAGAAGAATATTGAGCTTTTTATGGAGCTTGAAGGTGTTGATAAAGAGACACGACGGAAGAATGCCGCGTTAGCGATTGAGCTCGTTGGACTTTCAGGATTTGAGAAACATCATCCGATTCGCCTTTCCGGAGGAATGAGGATGAGAGTTTCGTTAGCTCGCTCATTGACACTGCACCCAGGTTTATTCTTATTCGACGAACCATTCGGAGCACTCGATGAAATTACCCGGGAGCGCTTAAACGATGAACTAATTGCATTATTTTTACGTGAGCGATTCGGTGGTTTGTTTATAACGCATTCAATCTCAGAAGCCACTTTTTTGTCTACGCGAGTTTTGGTCATGAGTGACCGGCCAGGACGAATTGTTGGTGACTTTGAAATTCCTTTTGAATACCCCCGAAATGAAGAGTTACGATACGATCCGTTGTTTGCAGAGCTCAGTGGTAATATCTCTCAGGCCTTGAGAGATGGGCATTCATGAGCAGGACAAATTTAAGATACGGATGGCTAGGCACAGGAGGGCCTCCAGCTCTAGTGTTCGTAACGTTCGTTGGAGCTTGGTACGGGTATTCTGCTTTAGTTGGGCCAACGGAGAGAAACATTTCCTCTCCGTACCCACACGCTGTAGTTCAGACGGTATTTGGTGATTTGTCGAATTTAAGTGAGTTGCTGAAAGCTACATGGGTTACTACGAAAGTGGCCAGTGTCGGGTTATTAATAGCAATGGCAGTCGGAATTTTGTTTGCAGTTCTCATGAGTCAAGCTAAGTGGATTGAACGGTCTTTTTATCCATATGCCGTTTTGTTGCAGACTGTACCCATTCTTGCATTGGTGCCGTTGATAGGTCTGAGGTGGGGTTTCGGGTTTAAGAGTCGAGTTATCGTTTGCGTAATAATTAGCCTTTTCCCAATAATTACAAATACGCTCTTTGGTCTAAAGTCGACCGAGCGCGGGCATGGAGATTTGTTTTTGCTTCATGACGCTCCTCGACTAACGCGTTTAAGGAAATTACATTTTCCTGCAGCCCTGCCAGCAATGTTCACAGGTTTCAGAATTTCGGCGGGTCTGTCGGTTATTGGGGCGATTGTTGGCGATTTTTTCTTTGGCAGGGGGGAGAAGGGCCTTGGGATAAAAATTCGTGACTACACCAATTTTTTAGAAACTGAAATGTTAATCGGAGGCATAATATTATCTGCTTTATTGGGAATAGCTATGTTCCAAGTTTTTGGATTCGTCGGACGTGCGATAACTGGCGCATGGCACGACGGTGCGTAAATTTGAAGAAATTTTATTAACATATTATTAAATCACAACCTTGTAACTTTGTTTCTGTTTGACTCTGTATGTCGGTGGTTTCGTTCTGAGACAACTTCGGCAAAAAACTACGCTAAGCCTCAGGAGGGCTGAAGACCTAATGACTAAAAAAACGCAGTTTGCTTTTGTGCTATTGCTTTCCTTTGGGGCCTTTGCGGCGTCATGCGGTGATAGTAATGACTCCTCTTCCTCAGCAGTGTCTGTCGAGCCCGCCTCAAACACTGTGACTGAGGAAGCGTCAGATGAGGAAGCCTCAGATGAGGAAGCGTCAGATAACAAGATGGGATCTCTGAGTGATTGCCCGAATCCCATAGTGTTCCAAACAGATTGGTTTCCTGAGGCTGAGCATGGCGCTCTATACAATTTAACGGCTGGAGATGGCAGTATCGATCCGGAGTCTGGTCGCTTCACGGGTGTGTTAGCTGCGGATCCAAGCATGACAGTTGAGATTCGAGCCGGTGGACCATTTATAGGGTTTCAACCAACCGTGGCTTTAATGGCTACTGACCCAAGTATTTTCCTTGGCTATGTCAACAGTGATGAAGCCATCCTTAATTATGAAGATTTTCCTTCTACGGCTGTGATGACCCCATTTGAAATTAACCCTCAAATCATTATGTGGGATCCGCAGACTTACGATATCTCTTCGTGGGATGACGTAAAAGGAACCGGTGCCGTCATCAATCACTTTGGCGGTGCTTCGTATACTGAATTCTTAGTAGGTTCAGGGATTGTTGATGAGTCGCAGTTGGACCCTTCATATGATGGTGGCCCGGTTCGTTTCATAGCCGAAGGCGGCGCAATAATCCAGCAAGGATTTGCTACCCAAGAGCCTTATAACTACGAAAATTCTTTTGCTGACTGGGGAAAACCAGTTGAATTCCTATTAATCCATGATGCCGGATATCCGATATACCAAGGACCTCTTGCGATTCTTGACAAAGATCTCGATGCTCAAGCTGAAAGTTGCTTGCACGCCTTGGTTCCATTAGTACAGCAATCAGCTGTTGATTTTCAGAACGATCCCGAAGCTACAAACGCGGCGATATTGCAAGCGGTAATCGATTTGGATACGTTCTGGCAACTGAGTGCTGAAGGAATGGCAAATACCGTAGCGATGATGGACTCATTAGGAATTGTTTCTAACGGTGATGATGACATTCTTGGTAACTTTGACTTAGATCGCGTAGACAACGTGATTTCTATTATTGACTCGAAAGTCCCCTCGATAAAGGTTTCTGCGGGGTTGTCAGCATCTGATTTAGTTACAAATAGGTTCATAGACCCAACGATTGGTCGTTGAGCTTAAGCTTTACTGTTTGAGGGCGGGTAGTTAGCGATGTCAAAGTCGCAGCTACTCGCCTCGACCGGGTGACTCGAGGCACGCTGACATTGTTTGTGTTGATAAGTGTCGAAGGTTCTGTCCTTTAAATATTTGGCTACGTTCGCTATGTGGTGCTTCTTAAAATGATTGGGTAAAAGCATGAAGACTGGAGTTTTCCTGTTCGGCGGTGTTGAAATGGATGATGCTGGAGCCGGACCACCTCTAGCTACGGATCGAAGATACAGCTCCGTTGAAGCCTGGAGAGCTACCGAGCAACTTCTACAAATAGGAGTAGAAGCAGATCGGTTGGGTTTTGATAGCTATTGGCTTACTGAGCATCACTTTCAGCATGAAGGATATGAAATCATCCCAAACGGGCTGTTGTTTGGAAGCGTCCTTGCAGAAAGAACTCAACAGATTCGAATTGGAACAATGTTTAATGTGGTCGGTCAATGGCACCCACTGCGCCTAGCTGAAGATTTTTCGGCCATGCATAACATATCCGGGGGTAGGGGTATCTTAGGCATTGGTAGAGGCACAGTGCCCAGAGAAGCTGAGTCTCTTGGAACGAAAATAGGCTCTTTTGACAACCCAGATGCAATGTCAGCCGACGAATTCAATCGGAAACAGTTTGATGAAGCGGTTGAAGTAATTCGTTTAGCTCTGGACAATGAAACGTTTAGTTATCACGGATCCGTGTACGAGTTCCCGCCAGCAGGGATACCTGATCGCGGAGGTTTTGTTGAAACTCTTTCGTTAATACCACGCCCTTTATACCCATACGAAATTTGGCAGGCGGTGACTAGCCCACCGACGTTAGACGCTGTTCCTAAAAAAGGTTATGGGGGTGTTTTTTGGCTTAAGAACTATCGCGTGCTCGCTGAATGGTGGAAACGATTTGGGGATTTGTGGCAGGACGCCAACGGAGTTGAACTTCATCCAGGCCAGCATAGAAAGCTGGTTGTGAGTGTGTGTATCGAAGATAGCTATGAAGCCGCTGCGGCATCGGTACGACCCGGGCATGATGAGTTCTGGAAATTTTTAGGACCGTATGGGTGGAGTCGCGGCTATGTGAGCGAAGATAATGAACCGGTTGCAGCTGGTTTAATTCCGACCCTTGAACAGTCTGTCGACAACCGGACTTGGCTTATTGGAACTGCGGATGACGTTCTTGAAAGCATTGAGGCTTACCGGGAAGAACTTGGGGGTTTAGAAAATTTGGTTATTTTTCCAAATATGCCTGGAGATGATTATTCTAAAACCACCGAGCAAATTCAGCGATTCGCAGAAGGCATTCTTCCGAATCTCTAGCTTAAATATTATGCGAAGCTTTGACTACGGTCCTAATTCCTCCTCGAACCAGCCAGTCTGTTTCGATAGTCATCGAACGCGGAGACAGAAGGGACACGAGGTCATCGAGGATTTTGTTAGTAATTCCCTCATGATGTATTCCTTGATCCCGAAATTTTCCCAGGTATATTTTCAAAGATTTAAGTTCAACTATCGATTGATCTGGGACATAAGTCATCGTGACTGTTCCAAAGTCAGGTTGCCCTGTTACCGGGCACACGCAAGTTAGTTCAGGAGTGCTGCACTGCACTTGATAGTCACGATTTGGGTATGGGTTGTTTAGGGCAATTAGCTCATCGACTTGATTTTGGGTCATTTATACAGTCCTGGTCGTTGCATGTGGAGTGTTCTCGGGAAATCCAAGTGGTGTAACACGAATAAACTCTGATTTTCTAGCGAATTCTTTCAAGGTAGTAGAATCGCTGTAACTCATCGAGCTTCTAAGACCTGCCAGGAGGTTCCATATTAGTTTTGAAACTTCCCCTCGATATGGGACCGTTCCTTCGACACCCTCAGCGGCTCGTTGTTCAAAAAATTGTTCGTCTAGATCTTCGCCTTGACGCTCAGCTCTAGCTTCTGCAGCTTCAAAACTGGCCATACCTCGTATGCGTTTCCTCAGGCCAGTAGGACCTTGCTCAATTTCACCGGGGCTTTCCTTGGTTCCGGCAAGAAGGCTTCCTACCATTACGCTATTGGCGCCGGTCGCTAGGGCTTTAGCGATATCACCTGAGGTTCGGATTCCCCCGTCTGCAATTATTGGGACATCAATACCAGTAATATCGTCGATTGCTGTTAGCTGAGGAACTCCCACCCCAGCTACGAGCCTAGTTGTGCAAACTCCTCCGGGGCCGACTCCAACTTTGATGGCATCAGCTCCTGCTCTTATGAGGTCTTCTGCTCCTTTACGGGTTGCTACGTTGCCGGCTATAATATCGATAGAATTGAACATTTTTTTTAGTTCAACGACAGCTTGAATTGCGTGATCTGCGTGACCGTGCGCTATGTCAAGTACAAGTGCGTCGGCACCGGAGTCGACTAATTCTTTTGATCTATCTAACATGTCGTGATCTGTACCAATAGCAGCGCCGACGAGAAGATCACCCTGACTTTTGACTAAACGTATTTGATTCGCTTGAGCGGTCATGGTCATAAACCGGTGGATTACTCCAATTCCACCTAAATTTGCGATAGCAATAGCCATTTCTGATTCGCAGACAGTGTCCATATTCGCTGCGGATATTGGAATTGTAAGTTCGATGTTTCTAGAAAATGTAGTTTCCAACGAAACATCATGCCTCGAACGAATAGTTGATTTTTGAGGAACTAGAAGGACATCATCAAATGTAAGACCAGTTCGCAGGTTATTGAGTTTCATTATTCTTTCCAATTACGTAAATCTAGATAAGACGCTACCGTTTGATAGGTGCTTCGTAGCTAGGATTAGCCTAATGCGTATACGCGAGGCACAAATCGAAGAATTTGAGCTACTTGGGGAACTCACCTTTAATGCTTATAAGCCTCTATTCGCTGCTACGTCGCTACCCGAAGATTTAGGTTGGTATGGGGCGGAATTAAGAGACGTTAAAGCCCGTTCAGGTACTTCTAAAATTGTAGTGGCTGAAATAGAGAGTAAGTTGGTAGGAGTGGTTTCTTACTATGCTGATTACGCAAGTGAAACTAAAGCTTCGTTGGAAAAAGATACTGCTGGGTTTCGTGCTTTGGCTACCATGCCATCTGTTCAGGGCAGGGGAGTGGGGCGCTCTCTTGTAGAGTGGTGCATTCGTGAGGCTAGGAGTACAGGTAAAGCCTCGATTGTCTTAAACACAACAGAATATATGCAAGCGGCCCAGCGCCTATATCGCAGATTAGGCTTTGTCGAGTACCCAAACATTTCCTTCGAAATTGGAGGTAAGTCACCTGTAAAGGTTCTTGGGTTCCAACTTAGTTTTGAATACCAAGGAGAGTCTTCGTGACACGTCGAAAAAAAATTTGGTTAACGCTTTCCCTAGTTCTTTTAATTGTGGGGCTCAGTGGCGCCTACGGCATTTGGAGGATTTTTAGCAATGCACCAAGCGTTGTAACGCTCGAAGATGCTGTTGCAACGTTGACTCAGAACGAAGAATCTGGCGATAACAATGCTATATCAAGCGGAGATCCAGCAGAAAGTGTAGAAGCGTCTGGAGAATGGGTTATAGATAACACAAGTGGGAACTTCACCTTCGAGGATGCAAGCGGTTCATTCGTTGGTTTTCGAGTTAATGAAAAGCTAGTTGGAATTGGGTCAGTGACAGCTGTTGGAAGAACTGA
This sequence comes from uncultured Acidimicrobiales bacterium, assembly GCA_905477545.1. Classification (GTDB taxonomy): domain Bacteria; phylum Actinomycetota; class Acidimicrobiia; order Acidimicrobiales; family Poriferisodalaceae; genus UBA9040. The sequence goes on from CAJQGN010000121.1 coordinate 35,630, forward strand.
TGTTGTCTCCGGTAAATTAGTAATTGATGGGAATTCATTAGTTGAAACAGTTATCGAAGCTGACTTGTCAACAGTCGTTACGAATGATAGTCGACGCGATACAGCGGCACGGAATGCTTTAAATGTTAAAGAGAACCCGATTGCTTCGTTTGTGCTAGAGGACACCATCAAGTTTGATATTGCCGGCATCGAGGGCCAAGCAATCCAGGCAGAGGCCTCAGGTCAGCTGACTATTAATGCAATTTCTCAAACAGCTAATTTTAGTATTGACGCTCAGCTAGTAGATAATCAAATCGTTCTTGTTGGCTCAACTGAAGTAGTGTTTTCTGATTTTGGGGTGGAGGTTCCGTCGGCTCCTATTGTTGTTTCGGCTGAAGACTTTGGGATCATTGAATTTCAGTTGTTGCTAAGACGTAAGTGAATCTGCTTCATTGTTACCTCGTGGCGTATTTTGTCTTCGCTTAAATGCTCTGATAATTGGCGAGATGTTGGGCCTCAACTGTTAACCAGAAAATAGGCAACCGGTATTAAGTTCGCACGGATTGGTGCGGTGTTACAGGTTTGATTTTCGATTAACTCGTTTATCACGCGATTCAGTTATCTCTGATAAAAGCAAACGTAACGGGCGTTTAAGTGAAAACTTAGTTGCCCGTTACGTTTGCTGTAGTTCTAAAATAAACTTAGCGTTTGCCTGCTTTTCCGAGCAGCCACTGTTTCATTGGAGCAGATGTAGAAAGTTTTATTGAGCGGCTTTTTTTGATTTTGATTGCCTCGCCGGTTTGAGGATTTCTTCCCGTACGCGGACCACGCTCTGACATGGAAAATGACCCGAAGCCCGGCCATGCAATTTTTTCTCCTTTTTTGATTCGTTCTGCGGTGTGATCAAAAAAAGCGCCGAGAATATTTTCGGCATCCTTCTTACTTACGCCAGCGCGATCTGCGACAGCTTGAATGGTTTCTGACTTAGTAGCCATGGGAGTTCTCCTTTATGGACAGCAAAGGTAGAGGAGACCAGACTTGAGCCATCAAGTGGTGGATTTAGCCCTTTGTTTTAATAAATTTGAATTTTTGGCTCAAAGTCGTGAGGCACCGTTAGGTCTTACTTTTATTGAATTTGCTAAAATTTTCTTCTAATTCGTTTAACAGATTTAAGATCTTGTTCTGTGGCGAATTACGAAGCGAGATTTCGTGTTGTTCGGAAGAAAGTTTTGGAAGCCAGCAAACGATTACAGCAGCCGCAAAACAGATAGCACCTAATAATAGATAAGTGCTGGAATAGGTGCCTGTTTTATCGCCAAGGTAGCCGCCGGCTAATGGTCCTAAAATAGATGCAGGACCATAAAAAATAGTCATCGCCCCGAAAACAGCGGTGAATTGTTGATCAGACACTTGGTCGCGCACGAAAGTCGCTACGAGCGCAGGAATTGAAAAAGATGCGGCACCGTAGAGGGCTATTGCTATAACTGTGATTTTTTCTGAACCGATTGGAATTGCGATACAAGAAAGAGATGTAAGCAACATAGTTATGGACATTGTGACCGGTCGACCTAGTCGGTCACTTAAACGCCCGAATGTCAGGGCTCCGATAACGCTCCCGATTCCAAGAATTGATGCCGTTAGAG
>CAJQGN010000122.1 GCA_905477545.1 uncultured Acidimicrobiales bacterium
CCTGAGAAGTAGTAAGTCCCGAAGAGGTCATCAAAGCGAAATGATGAAATGTCAATCCCGTTATCAGAAGAGATGAGACAACCATTACAAGAGTCAAAACCCAGAAGGCTGAGGTACGCAGAGCTTGCCCAACAGTGTACTGAGGCTTTCTGATACCTGAATCCGCAGTAGGCGCTGCTTGACCATCTGGATGCTGACCGAGACTTTGAGGATTGTCAGCCATGAAGATTGCTGTCGCCGGGACAATTGAAACGAAGACGACTGAACCAGCTATCGCCCAGGCCCAGCGCCAGCCGACCGCCTCAATCAATGCAGTTAAAAGTATGGGTGCGGTAGCCATCATCCCGGCTGAAATAGTCATTGATATACCAAAAGCGAGACCACGGCGCTGGTCGAACCATAGAGCGATACTTGTTTGACTAACCAGGCTCAGTGCTCCTTGGCCGAGCATGCGGATACCTATAAATCCAAAAATTAAGCCAGTAAGATTTTGAACTAAACCCATGTGAACCACAGCAGCAGAAAACAAAGTGGCAATAATAATCATCGTGAACTTCACGCCTCGACGATCAATCCAACGACCAATAGCCGGCATCGCCAATGATCCGGTGATAGTCCCCACAAGGTAGGCACTCGAGACTGTTGTGTCGGTAAGTCTTAGATCAGTTGTTATTTCATCTATGAAAGAGGAAACACCAATAGTTTGGCCTGGTCCCGTGAGGGCTATGGCAACAGTGCTAAGAGCGAGGATCCACCAACCACGAAAAGCTGATTTTTCGGAGCCATTATTCACTGAGTTGGATGCTTACACTGCCCAACGGACCCGCATCTGTAGCCACCAGATCGTTTGCTTGACTTTCGTTGATACCGGTGCATGCACCTGTAGTAACAATTGAACCTTGGGGTAGTTCGATACCGCGACCAGATAGATGGTTGCAAAGCCAAGCAAGCGACTCGAAAGGGTCCCCAAGAACTTCGGCTCCGGTGCCCGAGCTAACTTCAGTGCCGTTAATTAAGGTAGAAATAGCTAGCCGACTAAGGTCACCAAGTTTGCTTGCAGGAACTTCATCTCCGAGAATGAGACCAGCATGGGCTACTCCATCAGCAACTAAAAGAGCAGGCGGAACAGCGAAATTAGTTTCGAAACGAGTACATACGAGTTCTATAGCGGGATATGCGGCTGACACAATTCCACGAACTGACATCGCGTTCAGTTGCTTACCGCCTGGTTGTAACGTGGTAGCAATTCTAAAAGCTATCTCGGACTCTACGCCTGGTCGATGGTGGAAGCGCGTTAGTGGGATACTGGCGCCAGCACTGAAAAGTGTCGCGGCGAAGACGGGGCCAACCAGTGGGGTTTTGACACCTAATTTTTGTTGTGCTGCTCGCCCAGTGGCTCCTACTTTCCAGCCAATCTGGGGAGGGGCTAAAAGCGAGATTAGTTCATCTTGAATAGCGTATGAGCTGCTAGCTGAGTTCGGCACAGTAACGTCACCGAGAGATAAATTCTGCATAGCCATTCTTGCATGGGCTAAGGCCACGGCTAGAGGAATACTCACTCTACGCAAGGTACCTGTTAACTGATCAATTTGGGTGACGAAACTGCTCTATTCGTCTTCGGTCTCTTTTAGTTGGCCTACCTGAACCTCGATCACGTTCTCCATCTTGAGCGCCAGAAATTTGTTTTGTTGATGCTATAACTTGAGGAGTTTTGTCGAGATAAGCAGCGCTTGCAATCGGCGCTCCAACTCTTTTCTCGAGTAGGAGAAGGACATCGAGCTTTCGCTCTTGCCCATGGAGGCGTATAGATATTTCGTCACTAATGTGCACGGAAGCGGAAGGTTTCGCCACTTGGTTATTAATTCGGATTGCACCAGACAGGCACGCATTTTTAGCGTTAGCGCGGGTCTTAAAAATACGTGTGCACCAGAGCCATTTATCAATGCGTTGGGTGAGAGACCCAGAATCGATGTGGGTATTCATCTCAGAAACTCAGTGAACTTGTGGTGCAACATTGGTCATAAAGTTTTGTAGCGCTTCCAGTCGCCCCTGAATACCGCCGCTGGCTACCGGATCGAGAAGGATATGGCTTGCCCCGATTTCTTGAATCTTGCTTATCGTTTCAATCATCTGCGATTCGCTGCCCCCGACACTTTTGTAAGATTCCATTTTCTCCTCAGGGTCTAGAAATACCCGCAACGAGAGTTCTAGCTCATCTGGGGCGCGACCGATCGACTCACATTCGGTTTTGACTTTGCCCCATTCATCGGAAACTACATCCAATGGCTGGAAGGCAGCGTGGAATGCATGACCGTATTGTGCGGTCCGACGAAACGCTGCTCTGCTATGTCCGCCTACCCAAATCGGTACTGGTTTCTGAATCGGTTTGGGTTCAAAGTCAACCTTTGGAAATGAATAGTACGTTCCCTCAAAAGAAGGTTCGTCTTCGGTGAACAATGCATTAAAAATTTGGAGTTGCTCATCAGATCGTGCACCACGGTTGTCCCAAGGCATACCTAAAACTTCTGCTTCTTCTTGATTCCATCCAACGCCCACGCCGAGAATGAGGCGCCCGTTTGAAAGAATATCTAGCGTTGCTAACTGTTTTGCGGTTACAACTGGAGGCCGATAGGGCAAAATTAGAACCGTAAAACCGAGGCGAAGATTTTCCGTGCAACCGGCGATGAAAAGTAACGTACCTATTGCATCAAGCCACGCTAACTCTGAACCGGGAAAAGAACCGTCATCGCTGTAGGGATACTTCGAGTCGAATTCTGCGGGTAGACAGACGTGATCGCTTACCCAACCTGAATGAATTCCCAGTCGTTCCGCTTCTTGAGCGAACTTGATTAGCGGTTCGCGTCCTGTGCTGTGACCTAAATGCGGCAGATGTACACCAAATTCCATACCATGAAATGTAAACCGTGAATAACACAGTGCCCACGTAAGACCTGAACTTAATTAATTACTTATAGATATAGTCAGCTTTTTTTAAAATATGAGAACCAAAAATAAAAGCAGATGAGTGTTGTCCGAGTGCTCGCAGAGTGAGTCGAGAAAGTCCTAAGGGCAAGCGGTAAGAATATTTTTTTGAATTAAACGGTAGTTGAATAGAACTAAGAAAGCCCATATATTGCGCTTTCTTTACGATTCCAGATTTTGTCTATCCAATAGCTGATTGAGCACTAGCTTTCGAACGGTTACACATGTCCGTGTAGTTAAAAACACACCCTGAAGGGGAATAAATGAAGTCTAAAAGCGCATTTTTGCGTTTACTTGCCTTGTTCTTCGCGTTCGCAATGGTCGCTTCGGCCTGCGGTAGTGATGATGATTCGAGCAGTAGCTCAAGCTCAAGCGACTCAGAAACTGAGGCTGCTGAAAGCGAGTCGGAAGAAGAAGAAGAAGATAGTTCAATCGGTGGTGGCCTCTCTCAAGATGCCGTTGAGAACGCTGCAGAAAACGAAACAGTCCTCGCTGTTGACAAAGCTGATTTCGATACTGAAACCATCGAAGGGCTCATGGAATATTGGGCTGCAAACCGAGCAAGCATTGCTGCTGAGCTAACAGCGAAAATTGAAGCCGGTGAATATGGCGTCGGTGAGGACAATATCCTTCGTGGTCCTGCAGGTTTCGAAATCGATATGAACACCTGCCCATCGGACTGGAATAACCAAAATGGTATTACTGATACTGAAATCAGAATTGGTCATACTTCGGCGTTTTCAGGAAACCTTGCGGCATACGGCAACTTAGGCTACGGCTGGGAAGCATATGCTAACTATTTGAACGAGGCAGGAACGTTTGGGGAGCGAGATGTAGTCCTCATCATGAAAGATGACGGCTATGTAGCTGCCCAAACAATTGAATTCATCGATGAGCTCATTGAGTCAGAAAACGTATTCGCCATTAACACTTTGGGTTCCCCAAACACAATGGCTGTATATGACAAACTGAATGAAGAATGTGTACCGCAGCCATTTGTTATGACCGGACACCCAGCTTGGGGTGATCCAGTTAACCACCCTTGGACGAGTGGTCTTCAGATGTCTTACTCCACCGAAGCTATTCTGTGGGGTACTTGGATTAAGCAAAACCTTGCTGACAGTCTTCCTGTAACTGTTGCTGGTCTAGTAATGGACAACGACTTCGGTCTTGCGTATGAGCTTGGCTTCGAAGCCTACACAGAGGCTAATCCTGACGTTATTGCTGAATTTGTTCCAGTACGTCATGACCCAGCTGCACCAACCCTTACCAATGAGGTAACCACAATCGCTGCAGCTAAGCCTGATGTGTTCATTTCGATGACCGCTGGTAACCCGTGCTTACTTGCGATCCAAGAGGTTGAAGCAGCTGGCATGCTGGAAACGCTAGAAGCAGCCTTCACACCATCAGTGTGTAAAGGTATCGCTGCATACATGGCTCCTGCCGGCATGGCAGCAGACGGCTGGTGGATCGCTGGTGGTGGCTGGAAAGACACAACTGATGCAAACCACATTGATGAGCCCTATATTAAGTTCGTCAACGAAACCTTGACGGCCGCTGGCCTTGATCAGAGCGTAAGTCTTTACGGCACCGGCTTTGCTGAATATGGTTGGCCAAATATGGAAGTAATCCAGATCGCTCAAGAGCTACCTGGTGGACTAACACGAACCAACTACATTTTGTCACTTCGTTCCTTCTCGGGTGACCATCCATTCCTTCTTGATGGAATTAGTTTCGGTGCCAATGGCGCCGTAGATGGTTACTTTGTTGAAGGTTCAGACTTTAGTTTGTTTGATGCGGAAGCACAGGCATGGAACATTGTTGGCGATCTTGTAGATGCCAACGGTGGATCACCTAACTGCGCATGGGATAAAGACAACGGCGGATGTCGCTGATAATTAATTGATCAAATAATTTTTAAAGATCATGCATGTAGAGACCGCCGAACTTAAGTTCGGCGGTCTCTGCTACTTGTAGTAGCCGTTCATAGGCAAAGTAACTGATTTTTGAGACCTGCAGAAAAATGGTGAAGTTGAAAACGAAGTAACTTTTGAAGATCATATTTTAGTTACTTAACGCTTATATGTCACTTTCTTTACGATTAGTAAAATACGACACAGGTTGCTTATTTTCGCACTAATTTCTCCTTTGTCGACACCGTCCGTGTTTACAAAATTTAAATCCAAAAGGGGAATAATGAAATCAAGCAACGCATTTTTGCGTTTACTTGCTCTTCTGTTCGCGTTTTCAATGATCGCTGCTGCATGCGGTAGTGATAGTGATAGCGATAGCAGTTCGAGTGACGCAAGTAGCAGCTCATCTGAAGCGGCTGAGGCCGAAGAAGAGGAAGAAGATACCGGCGGAACACTTAGCCAGGACGCAATTGAAAAAGCAGTTTCTGGTGAAGATGATGGCGCTGAAGAAGAAGTCGCTAGTGATTGTCCTGTCGATCGTTCGACCGTTGAAGGTATCTTCGCTGAAGCTGACTGTGGCCGTGACGAGATCATTGCAATGATCACTGCGAAGATGGAAGCTGGCGAGTGGGGAGTTAACTCCGATAACCATTTGATCGGACCATCAGGCATGGAGGTTGACCTCAACGCCTGTCCCGCCGACTGGAGCGACACAACTGGCCTAACCGACACACAACTTCGTTTCGGACAGACCACAGTTCAATCAGGAAACCTTGCCGCTTACGGAAACCTAAGTCTTGGTATGCAAATCTACTTTGATTACGTGAATTCGCTTGACGTTTTGAGTGGGCGAGACATCGAATTCATCATTAAAGATGATGGTTATGTGGCTGCTCAAACAATTGAGTATGTAGACGAACTCATCGAATCAGAAAACGTATTCTTGCTGCAAGGCTTGGGTTCACCAAATGGTTTGGCAGTTTATGACAAGATCAACGAAGAGTGCATTCCGCATCCTTTCTACTTGTCAGGACACCCTGCTTGGGGAGATCCAGTTAATCACCCTTGGACAACGAGTCGCCAGATGTCATACTCAACCGAAGCGATGCTTTGGGGCACCTGGATTAAAACTAATCTTGCTGACCAACTTCCAGTAACTGTTGCTGGTCTAGTAATGGACAACGACTTCGGTCTTGCCTACGAAATGGGCTTTGAGGCATACGCAGAAAATAACCCGGACGTTGTGTCTGAGTACCTGCCGGTTCGTCATGACCCTGCAGCTCCTACTCTCACCAACGAGGTAACTACTATTTCTGCCTTTGATCCAGATGTGTTCATTTCAATGACCGCTGGTAACCCATGCTTGTTGGCAATTCAAGAAGTAGAGTCATCTGGTTTACTTGACCGAATAGAAGCTGCTTTCACACCTTCAGTATGTAAAGGTATCGCTGCATACTTAGCTCCTGCCGGCATGGCAGCAGATAACTGGTGGGTTGTCGGTGGTGGTCTTAAAGACACCACAGATTCAAAGAACATGGAAGAGCCATTTATTAAGTTCCTTCGTCAGCTAATGACCGATGCTGGTGAAGATCCTAATATTTCCCTCACCGGAGATGGTGCTTGCCGTGGACTTGAGTTCACTGAAGCCTTCAGAATTGCTGATGGACTTCCTGGAGGAATGAGCAGAACTAACCTTATGCTTGCCCTCCGTAACTTCAAGATCTACCAGCCTTGCACAATGGATGGGATCGATACCGAACTCAGTGGAAACGCAGATGCTTATTACATTGAAGGCTCTGACTTCAGCCAATTCGACGCCGAAGAGCAAACATGGATTCAGATCGGTGGCGTTGTTGATGCCAACGGCGGAACTCCTAACTGTGCCTGGGACAAAGCCAATGGTGGTTGTCGCTAAGTTATTAATGAAAAATAAAATGCTATAGCTACTTATGCTTAAGTATTAAGCGAAGGGCCGCTGGATATTTTATCTGGCGGCCCTTTTCGCTTTTTGACCTTTGAGCCGTTTTGTAACGCAATGTAATGAGTCTCTAGTGAAATCTAAAGAACCTTAGTTAATGACATTTTTGTTACAAGAGTAAGTTAATAGACGTTTAGTTGGCTGAACTTTGTTCTTTTAGTTAACGTTCGTTTATCAAATCTGCGCAAGGCGTTTTGACGGGCATTTACCGTGCTCTACCAATAAGGGGAAATCTATGGGAATACGACGCAATATTTTGCGTTTACTTGCTCTTCTGTTCGCGTTTTCAATGATTGCTGCTGCATGCGGTGGCAGTGATAGTGATAGCGATAGCAGCTCTGGTGAAGCAAGTAGCAGCTCATCTGAAGCGGCTGAGGCCGAAGAAGAGGGCGAAGAAGAAGATACTGGCGGAACACTTAGCCAGGACGCAATTGAAAAAGCAGTTTCTGGTGATGATGATGGCGCTGAAGCCGTAGAAGAAGTTGCCAGCGATTGTCCTGTCGATCGTTCGACCGTTGAAGGTATCTTCGCTGAAGCTGACTGCAGTCGTGATGAGATCATTGCAATGATCACTGCGAAGATGGATGCGGGCGAGTGGGGAGTTAACTCCGATAACCATTTGATCGGACCAGCAGGCATGGAGGTTGACCTCAACGCCTGTCCCGCTGACTGGAGTAACACAACTGGCCTAACTGACACACAACTTCGTTTCGGACAGACCACAGTTCAATCAGGAAACCTTGCCGCTTACGGAAACCTAAGTCTTGGTATGCAAATCTGGTTTGATTACGTTGATTCGCTTGACGTTTTGAGTGGGCGTGACATCGAATTCATCATTAAAGATGATGGTTATGTGGCTGCTCAAACAATTGAGTATGTAGACGAACTCATCGAATCAGAAAACATTCATTTAATTCAAGGCTTGGGTTCACCAAATGGTTTGGCAGTTTACGACAAGATCAACGAAGAATGCATTCCGCATCCTTTCTACTTGTCAGGACACCCTGCTTGGGGAGATCCAGTTAAGCACCCTTGGACAACGAGCTACCAGATGTCATACTCAACCGAAGCAGTGCTCTGGGGCACCTGGATCAAAGTCAACCTTGCTGACGAACTTCCAGTAAAAGTTGCTGGTCTAGTAATGGACAACGACTTCGGTCTTGCCTACGAAATGGGCTTTGAGGCATACGTAGAAAATAACCCGGACGTTGTGTCTGAGTACCTGCCGGTTCGTCATGACCCTGCAGCTCCTACTCTCACCAACGAGGTAACTACTATTTCTGCCTTTGATCCAGATGTGTTCATTTCAATGACCGCTGGTAACCCATGCTTGTTGGCAATTCAAGAAGTAGAAGCATCTGGTCTCTATGACAGACTGTCTGCTGCTTTCACCCCTTCAGTATGTAAAGGTATCGCTGCGTACTTGGCTCCTGCCGGAGATGCAGCCGATGGCTACTGGATTGTTGGCGGTGGAGCGAAAGACACCACAGACACAGCAAAGATGGAAGAACCTTTCATTAAATTTGCACGTGACCTGATAACTAATGCTGGCGAAGATGCTGGTATTTCATTAACAGGCGAAGGTGTTTTCCGTGGCTACGCCTTTACTGAAGCCTTCAGAATTGCTGATGGACTTCCTGGAGGAATGAGCAGAACTAACCTAATGCTCGCGTTGCGTAACTTTAAGATCTATCACCCGGGTCTTTTAGATGGGTTAGTCACCGAACTAAGCGGTAACGCAGATGCTTACTTTATTGAAGGCTCTGAGTACAGCCAGTTTGATGCTGATAACCAAACGTGGGTAATGGTAGGAGATGTTGTTGATGCCAACGGCGGAACTCCTAACTGCGCCTGGGACAAAGCCAATGGTGGTTGTCGCTAAAGGTAAGACATAACCGCATCAGATAACTAGATGCAAAAAGTTAAAGAGATACAAAGAGGAATCGCTGGATAACAATCCGGCGGTTCCTCTTTCAATTATTGGGTCTAAGCAATTTACCGAAATAACCCCTGCCCTATAATCTTTCCTACTTTTGTCCGTCTCCTTGAACGCCAACGAGAGCTGGTATTCCAACTGCCGATGCATTTACTAGAATTAGATTGGCGTGTGACCCAGTTAGAGCTTGTTCGACATGCCAGACTGAACTCATAATTAGCGGACTTCGCTAAATGGTTTGTGGGCACTCCACATTGGAATGCAGTGACCGTACGTAATCCATCAACAGAAAGAGAAATAACGATGAAGCGATATATAGCGCTGTTAATTGGTCTCACAACGGTCTTCGTCGCCGGCTGTACTAGCCAGGCCGACGTCGTGTCTAGGAATTTATCGACCGCAGCAGAAGAGTTCGAGATCAGTAGACGGATTGTGATGTTCAATGGGATTACCGATAATTATCTTTTGAGTATCGAAGGACGCTGTTCAATTGAGGTCGATGCACTAGATAATCAACTTGAAGTAACCTGCAAAGTCGGACCAAAAGCTTTCGAAAAGCACTTCCTTGGTCTGTCTGACAATGTTTCCTACCTCGTCGAACAGCTTCAACCTGTCGACGCAAACGAGTTTCGTACACGAGTGGTCTTCAGGCCACAGACAATTCTTCCGGACGTCGACCTGAAAACGTCGTCTAACGATAATAACGACGTTGAGTAAACTTCGTCATCATGGCGAGCCGGGTGAGGCTGGCGCCGGCATCGCGGGCGTCGCTGTTTTCGGTGGTGAACAGGCTTACTCTTTCCAGAGACAAATATCGTGAAGGTACAAAGAGAAACTGCCGGATAACAATCCGGCAGTTTCTCTGTAATTGTTGAGCCCAGCTATTCCCCCCCGGATATGCAATGCCATATAACACCATATTCGTGTCGCTATTGTCAGCGTTAAACGAGTTCTGCAATAGTTGTTAACTACAGCTTGATGAGCTACCCAGGAACAGCGATCTGTACTTCTAGTTCTCTTCGCGTGAAAGCGAGTAAATAGATTTTTCGTGAGGGTTTGCGCCGAGTTCTCAGGGACTGATTAGTGCGTATCAAGTGGGTTATGAAGCTTTTCTAAGCTGTCGCGCATCTTGATCACAAATTTGGCGGCTGTATACCCTGAAACTACTGTTGGATTTCGAACGGTAACAATTTTGACGAGGTAGTCGGTGCCGTATCTTGCTCGTACCTCTTTGGTTAGTCGGGTTCACAATCTTTGCTGCGATGTGGAAAGGTTGGAGTATCTGTACCACTATCTTCTCTAAGCTTATACTTTACGAGCGCTCTACTACCGGTGCCTCTGGCGCGATTGTCCCATTTGGCTTCTGAGCTGATGGCTTATTTGACAGCCGGCTCTCTCGTGATTCGTCCGAACTACTCCGTTGAGTCTGGTTTAGGTATCTTCGCCGCGCAATTCACGTAGCCGTTCCTGCAGGTAGGAATCTGCTGTATAACGGTCAGACAAAATAACATCCGGATTGGGATGGCAAAAGAGAGGCAGGCTGATTCGACCAATGGTCTTGTCGGCGCCTTCTGGGTTTACGACGCGATGGGTGGTCGACGGGAAGTAGCCCCCTGAGGCCTCTTGTAACATGTCGCCGATGTTGACGATCAGGTTGCCGAAGTCACAGGGCACTTCCAACCACGACCCATCCTTTGTTAAAACCTGTAAGCCAGGTTCATTGGATGCGGGCAAAATTGTGATTAGGTTGATGTCTTCATGCCCCGCAGCTCGAATTGCTGTGGGTTCTTCTTCACCGGTTAATGGTGGGTAATGCAAAATTCGCAGTACATGCTTTCGGCTGCCCTCAATCATGTCTGAAAGTCGCTGGCTGTAGCGGAAAGAGATTTCTGGTGGCGACTCATCTTCGATCCACTGCAGCAATTCCGCCGCTAGTGTCATAGCGCTCTCGTAATAGGCTTGAACGGGAGGCCTCAGGTCATCAGGGCAGACATCACCGGAGTAGAAGTGAAAAAACTCTTTGAGGTCCTTAATCGTGTTGCCTTTGGCTGTCTCAGACATGGACTGCGGATAGAAACCGCCCGAGCCATTGTCTTGGACTTTAAAGTCATTCTTGCGCGCTTCACTAAAAAAAGTACGCCACTGTTCATAAATTCCTTGGACCTGACTCTGCTTCAGCGGATGATTTTTTAAAACACCAAAGCCGGTCTCGCGCAAAGAGCGAACAAATTCCTGCTTTGCGTTGGGCGTGGTGTAATCGACTGCGACGAGCGCCGTAATTTTATTCATTGCAGGCTCCCTGATGATAGATCTGAGATATCTTCATAGCTGGCTACTCGGCTAGTAAGGCTCTACTAATAACAAGTTTTTGAATCTCACTAGTACCCTCGCCAATAATCATTAATGGAGCGTCACGATAATACCGTTCGACTGGGTACTCACTTGTGAAACCATTGCCGCCATGGATTCGCATTGCGTCTAACGCAAGTTCACTTGCTGTCTCAGAAGCAAAAAGTTTGGCCATGCCTGCTGCGAGATCAACTCGTTCACCGGCATCAGCTTTACGCGCAGCCTCAAAGGTGAGTAATTTAGCTGCCTCTAATTTAGTAGCCATCTCAGCAAGCTTGAAGGCTATAGCTTGGTGTTGAGAAATTGGTCGTCCAAAAGCTTCTCGCTCTTTCGCATAGGAGAGCGCAGCATCGTACGCGGCTTGTGCAACACCTACCCCGCGTGCAGCAACGTTAATTCGGCCTAACTCGAGAGCAGAAAGCGCCCATCTAAGACCGTTTCCAATACCATTTTGCCCACCAAGCAATTCCGTTGCAGAAATTCTGTGATCTGTATAAGACATCTCCACAGTTTCAAGCCCTCGGTAACCTAACTTCTTGATTTTTTTACTAATAGAGATACCACCGCTTTTCTCACCCGGTGTTTTTTCAACAATGAAACAAGTAATGCCGCCAGCGCCCTCATCGTCTGCTGGAACCCTCGCGAGTAATGCAACTACTCCCGCTTTTTCCCCATTAGTTACCCACATTTTTGTGCCGTTGATAATCCACTCATCACCATCAGGTTTTGCCTGACAGCGCAGAGCAGCTGCATCAGAACCACTATCTGGCTCAGACAATGAGAAGCAACCGCGTAAATCACCTGTTGCCATTGCTGGTAGCCATCGCTGTTTCTGAATGTCGGTACCGAACTGGGCAATTAATTTCGCGCAGATTAGGTGACTATTGATTACTCCCGCAAGAGACATCCAGCCTCGAGACAGTTCCGCTATCACTCGAACGTAGGTTGAATTATCCAGTTCAAGCCCACCGTATTCCTCAGGAATGGTAGCCCCGAAAAGACCAAACTCAGCCATTTGCAAGACCATATCGGTCGGGTAGATGTCGGGCAGTTCAAACTCGGATGCATGGGGTATAACTTCGCTATCAATCCAAGTTCTTAATGTCGATATCATCTCATCTGCTAAACCAACTTCGGTCATTTTCTACCTCCAGCATGACAGATCTCTATTCTGTATCTATGATCCTAATGAGCAAATACCGAACGTCTCGATTGGAAGAAGCCTAAATGAAAATTTCTATGGCAATTGGTGCAGGAGCGAGTCTAAATCCGCAGAGTTTGGCGCAAACAGTACAAGATCTAGAAAGCGCTGGTGTGGACTTACTATGGGGCGGCGAAATTTATGGATATGACTTAGTATCAACTCTTGCTTTTATCGCGGGCAAAACAAAATCTATGGAACTTATGACAGGAATTTTGCCGGTCTATTCGCGAACTCCATCTTTGATAGCGCAGACAGCCATTACGATCGACACATTATCTGAAGGCCGTTTCGTTCTCGGTTTAGGCACCTCCGGACCACAAGTCATCGAAGGTTGGCACGGTGTTCCTTACAACAAACCCCTTGGGCTCACTCGGGACGTAATCAATATTTGCCGAAAAGTTTGGTCAGGGGAGAAAGTAGAGCATGAAGGTCGCGCATATAACCTTCCTCTATCAGAAGGCGAAGGAACCGGCTTAGGTAAAGCTCTTAGGCTCATGTGTAAGCCACTAAGACAAGATATACCGATCGCCGTAGCGGCTATCGGCCCGAAAAACGTAGAAATGACTGCTGAACTTGCCAACGTATGGCAGCCAATACATTTCCTACCTGAAAAATTTCATGAGGTATGGGGTGAATCATTACATGCAGGAAAAGCTAAGAGAGCCGGTGACTTGGGTGATCTGAAAATTATTGCGGGCGGTACTGTCGCGCTCGGCAAAGGACCCAGCGTCGATGCAGCTCGAAAAGCGGTGAGAGACAACGTTGGATTTTATGTTGGGGGTATGGGTGCTCGAGACAAAAATTTCTACAACGACCTTTTCAAGCGATACGGATATGAAGAGGAAGCAGCATCAATCCAAGACTTATTCTTAAGCGGTAAACGAGAAGAGGCTTTTGCAGCAGTTCCAGATGAATATGTTGATAGAGCAAGTCTTACCGGTGATGAAGGACATGTTCGTGAAAGAATTCAGGTTTACAAGGATGTTGGCGTCACTTACCTAGATATTAGTATTCCCTCTGATACAGAGAATCCCCTTGAAGTAATCGAAAAAGTGAAAGCTTGGGCCGAATAAAGCGCATGGCACAAAGGATGGGCGCGAATATGCGGTTCGTCCAAGCTGCTAAGGCAGCAGGTCTAGAACCGGTTATCCAAGATTTGGCTACAGACACCAGAACTGCTTATGAGGCGGCTTCTGTTTTGGGGTGTCAACTTGAACAAATAGTTAAGTCTTTAGTTTTTGTTTGTGGCGAAGAATTCTTGCTAGTGCTTACGGCCGGTTCTAACAAAGTTAATCAAGGTAAGTTGAGCAAAATAATGGGCGAGCTAACGGAGCGAGCTTCGCCGGCCCAAGTGAGGGAAGCAACCGGTTATGCCATCGGGGGAGTGCCTCCAATCGGTCACACAAAGAAGCTTAAATGTTTATTCGATCCAGTACTGCTAACTAACGAAACCATTTATGGAGCCGCGGGAACACCGTCAAGTGTTTTCTCTGTTCTGAGTTCAACGTTGCTTGATCTAACGGCTGGATCAATCGAGCAATTCACAGAGTGACCAAAATTATCGAAATGCAAAGCTTTGAAAGATGAGGAAAATAAGAAACCCTAGATCGCTTTGTCACCTTCGGGTTGTTCAGTTTTTTTTAGCTCCCGATGGAAAGCTTTACGAAGGGTGGAAAACTGTCTTAGCCTCTGCGGCAGTAGTTTTTTTTGCAGTCAGTTCAGTTGTGTACGGTTTAGGCGTCATTTTTGAACCGTTAAGAAATGAATTGGGCTGGAGTACATTGGTTGTTTCTATTGGCTTCTCTCTGAGGTCAGAAGTTGGAGGTGTAGCCGCTCCGTTCGTTGGTGCTGCTCTTGACCGGTACGGTGTTCTTCCGGTAGTCCGATTAGGGATAGGAACATCA
>CAJQGN010000123.1 GCA_905477545.1 uncultured Acidimicrobiales bacterium
CTGAGATATAGCTACAGCTCCTGCAGGGACCATCGCTTGGCGAAGGTTGTTCTCTGGCATTTCTCTGCCACGCATCCTGAACATCTCTTCTATCCGAGCAGCGATTACCTCATCCATCACCAGCTCAGCACCCATGACTTTTGCGATAACTTCACGAGTAATATCATCTTGCGTTGGCCCAAGCCCTCCACACATTATGACGGCATCGCTACGATCAAGAGCAAGATTGACTGCAGCTTCTATTCGATCCCAATTGTCACCAACTTTTGTTTGGTAGTGACTATCGATTCCAGCCAAAGCCAAATGTTCCCCCATCCAAGATGAATTAGTGTCGACTATTTGACCCAAAAGCAACTCTGTTCCAACTGCAATGATCTCACACTTCATAACAAGACTTTAATACGGCAAGTTATGGCGGTGTGGACTATTACGGAAGCTAGCAGCGCTCAAGCTTAGGGCGAAGTAGCTGAACCTAATTGCTCAGCAGCTAACTTCCGGGCGCTAATCCAATATCCGACACCTGTTTGCAAGGTTAGTAATGTTGCTAGCCACAAAAGAGCAGTTGCAACCCAATGCGACGAGGACTCAATCGGAGGTATTACCGCAAATCCAATGGCCCAAAGCTGAACGAAAGTTTTCCACTTGGCAAGACGAGTTGCCGGCACCGTTATGCCTTTTCGCCCGGCTTCGGACCGGTATACGCTCACCAACAATTCACGCAACATAATAATGCTCACCGGCACCCAGTGGAACTGGCCGATACTCACCAGCGCACACATTCCACCTAGAACCAGAACTTTGTCAGCTAGCGGGTCAAGAAAAGCTCCCGATCTCGTTTCCCCATGCTTTCGCGCAAGCCATCCATCTAAAAAGTCAGTTATCCCTATAGCAAAGCCAACAATAAAAGTGAGCCACATCGGATCTTTGGTAATGACTAGCAATACAAAAATTGGTGTTGCCATAATCCGAGCAACGGTTACAAAATTTGCAGGAGTAGCTATGGCCGTCGGGCCATAAGTTCGGTTATTGCCGAGCCATTTCATTTTGACTGTGCTTGTCCGCTCAAAGATTCGATGGTTGCCCCCAAATCAGGGCCATCAGACCATAGTAATTTGACTTCGTGAAATTCTCCGACAGCTAAGTCCTCCGAAACATGCACTACGCCGTCAATTTCAGGCGCCTCACGATGACTTCTACCGACACCTGGTGAATCAACCAGAATACGCAACCTGGAACCAACCATTTCATCATTATGCGCCGCTGTTATACCATCCTGAATTTCGCTTAATTCTGCGTGCCGTTCAACCATCAAGTTACGAGGCACTTCATTATCTAGGTCGGCAGCGTAGGTCCCTTCTTCCTTAGAGTAGGTAAACAAACCACACCAATCGAGTTGCGCATCCTCGAGCCATTGGACTAGTTGAGCCTGATCATCTTCAGTTTCTCCAGGATACCCAACTATGAAGTTAGACCTGAAAGCTGCATCTGGCGCTAATTCACGTATTCGAGATATTCGTTCGAGGAAACGATCTCCGTCTCCCCAACGACGCATCCGCCTTAGATGAGGCTTAGACACATGTTGCAACGACAGATCAAAATACGGCACACCGGTCGCTAAGACAGCTTCAATCAAATCCTCCGTCAGATCGGATGGGTATAGGTATAACAACCGCACGCGATCTACGGCAGCAGCGACCTTGTCGACTAGCGAAACTATGGAACCACGCTCACCGCGATCCTTGCCATAGCTCGCCAGGTCTTGAGCCACTAAAACGACTTCCCGTACGTCTAATTCCTCGACTTCTCGCAAGATTGAATCAGCTTCGCGACTATTTTGCGGCCCTCTGAAAGAAGGAATAGCGCAAAAACCACAGTTCCGATCGCAGCCTTCAGCAATTTTCACATAAGCCCATGGAAGAGCCGATGGAGGCCGCCGGAGGTTCAACAAATCTAGTTTTGGTAGTAGCGGCGCAGCCTCAAGTTGAAGACTTACCGGTTTTAAAGTCAAGTTAACTGGCACACCAAAACCCGCTACTTGGTCTACCTCCGGTAGCGCATCCGCCAATTCATCACCGTACCGCTCAGCCATACAACCCGTCACTACAAGTTGAGCATCTGGAGAACGTTCATCTTCTATTGCCAAAATAGTGTTTATAGATTCCTCTCGCGCTTCGTCGATAAACGCACATGTGTTGACCACGATAAGATCGGCAGCATCAGCGCTGCCGACAGGTTCCATCCCGTCATCAAGAAGCGTCCCAACAATTTTGTCAGAATCAACTTGATTTTTAGGACAACCCAAAGTGTGAATGAAGAAGCGTTTCGCCGGTTCGGCCATGAAAAAACAAGGTTACGCCTCCAAGAGCACAAGTTGGCAACATCCCAATGAATCCATGTTGGATTAGCCTAGAAGTGTGCCGATAAACCAGTCTTCGACTAAAACAAAAACAGAAATTTTGGTAGAGGGCATGAGCTGCAGCGCCTGCGCAGCGCGAATCGAAAAAGCTCTCAAAGAAATTCCCGGAGTTTTTGAGGCGCACGTCAATTTCGCAACTGCTAGATCTACCGTAAGTCACCGTCCTGAAACCACAAAAAATTTGCTAGTTAAAACAATTTCTGACTTGGGTTACACAACACCGGAACTCATAGACGGGACCGAAATTCATTCCCGCCAAGAAAAATTTTTGAAGACTCGGCTAATACCTGCAATTTCCGCAGCCGTTATCTCAATGATTTTGACCATGACTATTTCATCTAGACTGAGCGACATAGCAACAGCGACTCTTGCAACAATTTCTGTGTTCTGGTGCGGGTCAAAGTTTCATCGGGCCGCTCGCATTCAGCTGCTACAAGTATCACTAGGCATGGATTTTTTAGTTTCTTTGGGCACTCTCGCATCATGGCTCTGGTCATCTATAGCGTTACTTTCAGGCAGTGAAAACCATCTGTATTTCGATGCTGCGTCGGTTATCACCGCCTTCGTTCTACTAGGCAAATGGTGGGAGGCCAGAGCAACTCTGCATTCAGGAGCTGCCCTTCATGACCTAGCTGCTTCACGTAACCAAAAGATTCGACTTGTCGATGGATCAGACGTCACTCTTGATTCTTTGCAAATCGGGACAGAATTCATTGTTCGACCAGGCGAGGTAGTTGCGACCGATGGAACAGTCGTAACAGGCTTATCTGATGTAGACACAGCAATGCTCACCGGGGAGTCACAACCGCGCTCCATGACTGCAGGTGACTTAATTCTAGGTGGTTCAATAAATGGGGATGGAACTCTAACTATTAGAGCTACAGCGATTGGAGCAGACACAGCCGCCGCAAAAATTGTTCGTTTGGTTGAAGAAGCCCAAGGCAGCAAAGCTCCAGTTCAAAAAATGGCAGACCGAACAGCTCAGTTTTTTATTCCATGCATCATAGTATTAGCTATCGGGACGCTGATAGTTCGCCTTCTAATTGGCCATCAATCAGAGGAAGCCTTCACTGCAGCGGTAGCAATATTGATCGTTTCCTGCCCTTGCGCCCTCGGCTTAGCAACTCCTCTAGCCGTTTTAGTCGGCACTGGTAAAGCTGCGCAGCTCGGCATAATCATTCGAAGTGCCGCCGTGCTAGAAGATACCCGCCGTGTCAATCACGTCGTTTTGGACAAAACAGGGACTATCACTAACGGTGACCTATATGTTGCAGAAATTATCACCCCAAATGGCAACAAAGAATTACTCATGGATTTGGCAGCAGCCCTCGAATCTCGATCTGAGCACCCCATAGCACGGGCAATAAGCAGTTCGGCATCTAACGCCCTCGAGATTAAGAACTTCAAAAGTTTTCCAGGCCTTGGAATTGAGGGCGAAGTCGCAGGCGTTTATACAAGAGTAGGTAAAGCAAATTTCTTTGAAGATATGTTGCCAGAACTTCGCAACGAAATTCAAAATAACGACTGCACCCATGTGCTTGTCGGTCGCGGTCAAACAGCAGAAGCCATGATTCTGTTAAGCGACGAAGTCCGAGCAACGGCGAAAGTGGCTGTAGCGAAACTAAAAAAAATGGGTATCAAAATAACTCTTCTATCCGGTGACAACAAAAATTCTTGCAACCGGGTTGCTAATGAAACCAACATTTCGAGAGTCATTTCCGAGGTGCTTCCAGACGATAAACAAACTGAAATTTCTCGGCTTCAAGCAAAAGGCGACAGAGTCGCCATGGTCGGCGACGGCATAAACGATGCACCAGCCTTAGCTAAAGCAGACCTAGGAATAGTGATGGGTTCCGGATCAGACTTAGCACAAAAATCTGCTTCTCTCATCGTTATAAACAATGACCTATTAAGTGTCGTGGATGGAATCGAACTTTCTCGTCAAACCATGCAAACGATTAGGGTCAATCTTTTCTGGGCATTTATTTATAACGTTTTGGCAATTCCCTTAGCAATGTCAGGAATGCTCCACCCGATGCATGCATCAGCCGCAATGGCTCTCTCTTCAATTTTCGTCGTGAGCAACAGCCTTCGACTCCGAAGGTATGTAGCCTCGACGTCTGCGAACTTCCAAGTCCAAGAGCACAAATCGAACTGATTGCAAGTGAAGCAGCCTGCTACTAGCTCTAGACAACGTTAGAAGTTAATCAAGATGAAATACCCGCTCAATACCCATAGGGCTACTTCTGAGTCGTAACCTCATTTGTGTGAACCTCATCACTCAGCAGATTCTCAGCGAAAACGAAGTTCTTGAAAAACTTCGTTCCAAACGAATCGGACTTGGTTACAGAGCCATGTTCAGTTCGTACCTCGGTGGCGTTGTCACTGACCCAGCCTTAATGCAAATACCTATAGACGATCATCTAGTACACCGTGGTCATGGCGTTTTCGACACCTGCACACTGGGAAATGGTCACCTATATCGACTAAGCATTCACCTGGATCGACTTTTACAAAGCGCAGAACTGGCACGAATAGACCACCCTTGGTCTAAAACTGACCTAGCCAAGATCATTACTGAAACAGCCTCTATTTCCGGTGTACAAAATGGTTCAATACGGTACTGGTTAAGCGTTGGACCAGGCGGATTCTCGCCTAGTCCCGCAGAGTGCAAAGAGGCGTGCTTCTACTGTATTGTCTTCGATCCCGTGCCCCTCGGCGGCGCATCTAATTCAAAACTGAAAGGCATTCCAGAAGCGACAGTTCGAGGAGTTCCAATGAAGCCACCTCTGCTCGCCAAAATTAAATCAAATAACTATTTACTTAACGTGCTCACCCACATGGAAGCAGTCGACCTCGGAGGAACCTTCGGAATTCTTGTAGATGATGATGGTTACGTTGCCGAATCCTGTGTTCTTAATGCAGCCTTTGTAGATAAACGAGGGGTACTGCGAACACCGCCATTCGAGGGAATTCTCACTGGAACCACTATTCAGCGTTGCATGGACTTGGCGCAAAAACAATTAATTCCTGAAGGTTTGCTTACAGGGCTAGAACAAGCTCCAGTCAAAGCTTCTGACGTCACGGGAGATCAAATTTCAGAAATGTTTGTCTGCGGCGGAGATACCCACATCTACCCAGTCACGTCATGGGATGGAATTCAAGTTGGACAAGGAAAAGTCGGATCGGTGGCACAACGCCTAATCGAATTGGTTGAAGGAGAAGCCGACAGGTCCGTTCAAGGT
Source organism: uncultured Acidimicrobiales bacterium (assembly GCA_905477545.1). Taxonomy (GTDB): domain Bacteria; phylum Actinomycetota; class Acidimicrobiia; order Acidimicrobiales; family Poriferisodalaceae; genus UBA9040. The sequence goes on from CAJQGN010000123.1 coordinate 5,662, forward strand.
GACCGTGGTGACTACACCAAAGTCCATTACAAAGCTTGATTTGTGGTTATGAACAACCTCAGCACACAAGCTCAAGCCCAGCATGCTCATATACCCGCCCCTCAGAATCTCAGCTGTTTCCGATATCACCGGGTACATGTCACTGATTTGTCCTTCATCTAAGATCAATTCGTGACAGTTATCAGTGATCCTCGGCCTCAGCCTGAAAAATTTCCAACTGATATTGCGATCGTTCGCGTGCGTCAAAAAGAGATAGAAGATTTCACGAACGCGCTTCGAAATTCAACGGCTCGAGCTATAGACACAGAAACGGTCTACCACCCTGATGCTTTCACTGAGGGCCCTGGGCAGCTCCGAGTGATATCTGCTGCAACAAAATTTGCTGATGGGACTGAAACCGCCTGGGTAATTGACGCAAACGAAATTTCAGTTGAAAGTCTCGCTACTGCTCTCTCCGGTATAACCGCAGATGCATGGAACGCAAATTTCGATTCGCGTGTAATCGACCGAGACATATTCGCGCCAGCTAAACAATTAGGTCTTCACGTCGAGCCCCTGCATTGGTGGGATGCACAACTAGCGGACGCTCTGCTTTATCAGGGTCTAAGCGGCTTTAACTTTTACCACGGTCTTGCTTGGGCATCAGAATCGTACTTAGGGATTCACACAGAAGGGAAAGGCACCACACAACTTTCTTACAACGCTGATTCAGCTCTGACCGAGCAACAAGTCACCTACGCCGCGTCTGATGCTATCCAAACTATGTGGGTCGCAGAAAAGATCAGGGGTAGGATCAGCCAATCGTCGCTCAATACTATTTGCGAGCTAGAACAACGCGCTAGACCATTCCTTGACCAAATGGAACGAGCGGGGTTACCTTTCAACTGGGACACTTGGCAAGAAGAGCTAACCGCAATGGAGTTGGATCGAAAGAGCGTAGTCACCCAGCTCGCCCAGCTGAGCGGAGGTGGCCAAGCCTCACTATTTTCAGAATCACTTGAACCTTCTTGGAATCCTTCGAGCGAAGCGCAGACAAAGGAAGCACTAAACGTTTGGGCTACGCACTATGTGCGACAGTGGGCTAAGGAGCACCTCGGCGAAGATCGTACGCTTCTTCCCCGCGATTCTCTGAATGCTTCAACTCTTGAACAAATTGGTGGCCCAATGTGCCAACTTCTGCTCAGACATCGTGAGTTAAGCAAAATATTGTCAACTTATGGCGACAATATCAAAACCCATCTCAGATCAGATGGACGGCTTCATCCTGAATATTTGCAGGTAGTCGGAACTAACACAGGTCGATTAGCAAGCAGGAACCCTAACGCCCAAAACTTGTCACCCAGAATGAAGAGCCATATCCGACCCAAAGACCATGACCGCGTTTTCATACATACTGACCTGTCCCAAGCGGAACTAAGGTTCGTAACCCAAGTAGCTTCAGATACTAATATGCGAGCAGCCTTTCAAACGGGCGTCGATATTCACGACGCTACTGCAGAGAGAATGTTTCAAGTTGATATGGCCGAGTTAGCCAATACCGATTCTCCAGCTCATTCTGAATTTCGAAATAAAGCTAAGAAAATCAACTTTGGAATCGTTTACGGACAACGCGGAGCTGGACTAGCTCGAAGCCTTACCCAATCAGGTGTTACCACTTCCACAGAAGAAGGCACAACACTGCTAGATGCCTACTTAGATGCATATCCAGATATCGCGAGCTGGCTAAAGGTTCGCGACCAATTTATTGAAAAGCTAGCTTCTTCAACAGTTGAAATAGATTGGGAATTGACTTTCAAGCTCCATTCCATGTTCGGACCCGTTCGCGCAGCACGAAGACAATTCCGAGATAGCTACCGGCGTTGGCCGTCAGCCGAAGAGCTACAAATCGAACTCAGAAATGACTGGAAACTCGATGAAATAGCTTGGACTCTTTCATTCCACGCTCCGGTGGTCTTAAACCTAGAGGCAGAGCCATATCGATTTTCTTCCTATACTCTCGCCGGCCGCCGTCAACAATTCACTCTTCACACCGAAGGGGTAATAGAAAGATCAGCAACGCGGCTCATGCAGTCTGAGAAAAGTGGGCCGAAAAAAGTAAAAGACAAAGTCTTATCTCAATACCAAATTTCGCATGCCGCTTCAGGCCCGGAGTATTCTGAGATAGAAACAAAGAGATTCTTAGAAAATCGCTCTTTGAGACGTTCACTAGTCGAAGAAGTCCGCGAGTCAATGGGCGCCGACGCATGGACACTTCTCCTTGACCAATCATTGAGAGATGGCATCCGACGATTAGCCAATGCCTACAGAAATGCGCCTATACAAGGCGGCGTCGCAGACATAATGCTTGATGCTTACGGGCAACTTCATGAGAAGCTGCAAATATTCGATAGAGCGGTCGGTGTGCAAACAGTGCATGACAGCGTAGTAATCGAATGTTCTAGGTCTGAATCTGTTCAGGTTGGACAACTGGTCAAATCAACTCTCGAACAATCTATGGCTCGGTGGTGCCCTGACGTCACTCCACTAGCCGACACTGATATCCGAGTCAGCCTTTCTGAGAAAGACATTATTTTTGAGATTGTCTCTTAATTTTTAGCTACTTTTTCTATTAACAAAATTTCTGACAACCTGAGTCAAATCGGCCTATTCTCTCAGC
>CAJQGN010000124.1 GCA_905477545.1 uncultured Acidimicrobiales bacterium
CCGCACGTTAACAAAAGCCTCAATGTAGGAACGAAGCGGCACACCGTACTGCAGGCCGTGACTTACCGAAATAGCAAACGCATCCATAATCCCAGCGAGAGTCGATCCTTGTTTCGCTACCGTGAGAAAGATCTCTCCAGGACGACCATTCTCGTACTCACCGACCGTCATATATCCGTGGCAGTCAGATACCCGAAATGAAAACGTTCTTGATTTACGACTTCTAGGTAGTTTCTCTCTGACTGGAGCCAGATCCAAACCATCAACAGTTTGCTGTAATTCTATTATTCCCGTTGGCAAGTCTGCTGAATCAGTTTCTGACGCCGTCGAAAGCGGTTGCCCTACTTTGCAGTTATCTCGATAGATAGCAACAGCCTTTAGACCTAACTTCCATGACAACATGTGAAGGGTTTCGACCTCTTCAACAGTCGCTTCTTCGGTCAAGTTAACTGTCTTAGAAATAGCTCCCGATACAAATGGTTGAGCCGCTGCCATCATCCGAATATGGCCTTCATGGTGAATAATATTGTCCCCCATCGAACACGCGAACACTGCCTGGTGCTCTGGTTTCAAATGAGGCGACCCCTTCGTACTCGAATTTTTTAGTATGTAAGCTTCGATATCTTCAATCTCTGAAAGTGAATAACCGAGGCGTTTCAAAGCTCTACCTACAGTTTGGTTCACAATCGTTAAATTGCCGCCACCCACCAGTTTCTTAAACTTAATCAAACCTAAATCAGGTTCTATGCCTGTCGTGTCGCAGTCCATCATGAAGGAAATAGTGCCGGTCGGCGCTATGACTGTGGCTTGGGAATTCCTGACGCCTGTTGCTTCGCATCCACTCAGCGCAGCATTCCAACTATTATGAGCAGCTTCTAAAATTTCCGCGGGCGCCTGAGCTCCAACATGTTCAAGGCCACTACGGTGCCGCCGGAGAACATCCTGCATAGCCTCTAGATTAGTTGAATACCCAGCGAATGGTTCAAGTTTCGCGGCAAGGACTGCGGATGTGGCGTAAGCCTCACCAGTCATGAGGGCTGTAATCGCTCCAGTCCATGCTCTACCGGCTTCAGAATCGTATGCAAGTCCAAGCGCCATCAGCAACGCTCCTAGGTTCGTGTAACCGAGCCCAAGCTGACGGTAATCCTTCGAAGTCTGGGCTATCGACTCTGTCGGGTAATCAGCGTTCCCTACCAAGATATCTTGTGCCGTGATCAGTATTTTGACTGCATGTTTAAAACCCTCGACATCGAAAGAATCGTCATCTCCCAAGAACCGCAACAGATTAAGGCTCGCAAGGTTGCAAGCTGAGTTATCTAAGTGGAGGTACTCGCTGCAAGGATTACTAGCCGTTATCGGTCCTGTATTTGGAGCCGTGTGCCATTTATTTATCGTAGAGCTGAACTGAACGCCGGGGTCAGCACATTGCCATGCAGCTTCTGCTACCTGCTGAAATATGTCTCTTGCTCTCACCGTACGAATTTCGGATCCATCTCGGCGTGCAGTAAGCGTCCAGTCAGCATCAGCCTCGACAGCCAACATAAATTCGTCGCTTAAACGCACAGAATTATTTGCGTTTTGGTACTGCACAGAAAACGAATCGGAACCGTTTAAATCCATTTCGAAACCCGCGTCACGCAGGACACGCGCTTTTCGTTCCTCTATTGCTTTACACCAAATGAATTCTTCTACATCGGGGTGATCTACATCTAGAAGCACCATCTTGGCAGCTCTTCTTGTTTTGCCGCCGCTTTTGATTGTTCCAGCAGAAGCATCGGCTCCTCGCATAAAGCTGACCGGGCCACTTGCATCGCCGCCGCCGCGCAATAGCTCTTGAGATCCACGAATTTTAGATAAGTTGACGCCGGCGCCTGAACCTCCTTTAAATATTCTGCCTTCTTCTACGTACCAGTTCAGTATCGATTCCATCTCATCGTCAACGGAAAGAATAAAGCATGCTGAGGCCTGTTGAGGCACACCCTCTACACCAATGTTAAACCAAACTGGGCTGTTGAAAGCTGCGAATTGGTGAAGTAGCAACCAAGAGAGTTCAGCCTTGAAAATAGTCGATTCATCTGCGTCTGCAAAATAGCCGTCGCTTTGGCCCCACCGTTGGATCTGTTCGCTAACTCTATTTATTACCTGCTTAAGAGAATGCTCTCGTTCATTAGTCCCTAAGGTGCCTCTAAAATATTTTTGGGACACGATGTTGGTTGCTGTTGCGCTCCAGCTAGTTGGAAACTCAACGTCTTTTTGTTCGAAGCTAACTGAACCATCTACATAGTTCGTTAGACGGGCGTCGCGCTCTTCCCATGAAACTGTTTCATAGGGATCTTCGCCTTCTTGGGTGAAATGACGCGTGATCCTCTGCGATCTTTTGTCCAAACCGTTCAGATTGTGCATTAACACCACTTGGGACTCCCGAATATTTGACTACAAATTGACCTAGCGACCACCAAAATGATTGCGTCGGGCCGGGAGCCTGCCGATGGGTATGAAAATGCTTCTAGCTGAGCTAAGGGCATTTATCGTCCTCCCGCAACTTCTCGTACACCGTCGCCGGGTATCTGAAATTGAGTTGAACTCCGTCCGCCTGCCGGGCTCCCAACCCGCTGCGCTCTGCAACTTAGGCAAGAGTCCCTGTGGAGAGATAGAGGGGTAACAAAAATTTTTCTGTGGGTGACCTGGGGATTAAACGCGTCCGGTTCGAGTTCGCGATGCCACAAACGCTGTAAGTGGTTGCAGCCTTTATCAGTTGTGCCTGCCTTGCCTAAAGTCAGCATCTGGTCATAAGCCATTTACAAGCCCCTTCTACAAAGCATTTTAGCTGGTAAGTTAATTTTTGAACAGAGCTAAATAGTCACAACTACCGCATAGAGCCAGAAAACCTACGTGTTCTTAACAATCACGGTTGTGGAGAACCACTTAAAGTAAGATTCAAGAAAACACCCTATGGGCACATCTTTCGCATCAGATAGTGGCAACATCAATCCATGCATCGGATATTTCCGCCGCCCCTCACGGACTTAGATCTTGATATTGCCTACACAGCTCCCCGTGTTGGCATTGATGGTCAACCTTGGCTAATGATAAACATGATTGCGAGCCTCGACGGGGGCACATCCATAGACGGCGTGTCTGGTCCTCTTGGAGGTCCATCCGACAAAGACGTTTTTAGTTGTATCAGAACTTTTCCGGACATAATCCTTGTCGGTAGCGCAACTGCTGTAGCGGAGTCTTACAGCTCGCCGCCGGCAAGCGTAAGCAGCAGAGCTTCTAGACTAACTAATGGTGCGTGGCCTACCGCTCGTATCGCATTAGTTAGCGCAAGTTTAACTTTTCCTCTCGATTTGCCTATGTTCATGCGTCCTGATCAACGCCCTCTTGTAATAACAACTGATACCGCAGACCCGCACAAGCTTGCCAAAGTAGGTGAAAAGGCAGATGTGATACAGGCCGGAACCGATGTCGTCGATTTCGTTCAGGCCCTCAAAAAACTAGGCGAATTAGGAGCCCGAGTCATTCTGAGCGAAGGGGGATCAAACATTAATGGGCAGCTCATCGAAGCAAATTTGGTGAACGAGATCTTACTAACTGTGGCTCCACTTGCTGTCGCAGGCAACTCACAGCGCATCGCTACAGGGATAGCTAACAGTGGCTCGACAGATTTTGATCTGCAGCAAGTACTCACCGATGGGCACTACCTTTTCCTCAGGTATCTCCGGTCACCGTCGACTTCATAACCGAGCCAGAATAATCAAGCGACTTCGGAAAGATTCACTAATTCGTTTACGGCAAATAGATGGCTTGCCCGATCCTGAGCGTGGCGTCGCCATTTATTTGCTTAATTTTTGCCACCAGAGGTCTTAAGTCACCAGTCGGCTGAATGGCTCGCGCTATAGACCACAATGTTTGCCCTGACTGGACAATCACAAAATCCGAGATCAATAGACTTTCAGGCGAAGCCATTTCAACAATTCCAGTCGACTCTTTTTCAGCCCCGGAGAAGCCAACAACGACCGTTTTGACGACAGGAGCCAAAATGAGCATTAACGCCAAGGCAGTGAGACAAACAGCTAACCGCCGGCGCAAGTAGACTCCGCTCATTGAAACCCGACGCACCACTATCGGAACCTGCCCCGGCGACGAAACGTTTTGGTCGGTATCTAAGGGGCTAGCGCATGACAAACGCAATGACAGCTGGTCCGAGCGGGAAGTTTCCAAAGATCCATTAACATGGGCGCTCATCGCTCTCGGGCTGTTAACTCTGGTTACTACGACTGCAGTCATTTGAAACCTTTTCTTGACCAAACAGGTTTTGGTCTACGCAAATAATGAGGAGGGGGTGGGACATCGAACAAACGTTCTTAGAACACCTGTTCTAATTGCATCACGAACACTTGTTCGCTGTCAAGAACAAATCGAACAAGTGTTTGCACGCAGGGTTTACCCCTGGTACGTTCAATGCAGAACAAGTGTTCGTTGTGAGCATCCGCTTACTCCAATCGATAGGAAAAGCTGTGACCGATCAAAAAATAAGCGATCGTCAGAAGATAATCCTGGAGTTTTTAGAGACAACGATGCGAGATCGCGGCTACCCACCCTCCGTTCGAGAGATAGGTACGGCCGTAGGGTTAAAGTCTTCATCGACTGTGCATTCCCATCTGAACCACCTTGAAGAAGCTGGATACATCCGCAAAGACGCAACGAAACCCAGAGCTATAGAACTTTGTTCCGATGCAACGTCTGGAACCATCGCCGAGCGGAGACCCACCCGACATGTTCCTCTTGTTGGCGACGTTGCGGCAGGAACCGACGTTTTAGCTCAAGAAAATGTTGAGGAGTTTGTGCCAGTTTCTCAAGACTTTACCGGAGACGGTGAGCTTTTTATGCTTAGAGTTCGCGGAGAATCGATGATCGAAGCAGGAATCTTGGACGGCGATTTTGTCGTTGTTTGCAGACAGATGACTGCGTCGAACGGAGAAATAGTAGTTGCCGGGATTCCGGGTGAAGAAGCGACCATAAAAACTTTCACTCAGGTTGGCCCAAAAGTTACTCTGCTGCCTGCAAACAGCAATTTAGAGCCTATGGAATTTACCGCCGACGAAGTCACCATCTTTGGGCGAGTTGTGACAGTTCTACGACGACTTTGATTAGATTGAGAAATATTATCGATTACTGAGGCAACCGTCAGGTGATTGTGATCAACTAAATGCTGTGTTCACTCCCTCGCCGCTTCCGCCTCCCAACTTAAACGCCTCTGAATCGGTATGGATTCCAGTTCGATCAGGGACCGTTTTCGTAGAGCCGGGTGGTGGGCTCGTTAAATGCCCTGAACAGCCGGTCGATGCTCCCACAACGTTTTTAGGTTCGCTTGATGGTTTCGGAGTTTACGCAATCGATCTTCATGACACCTCCGAAGAAGGAGATCTAGAACCCGTCAATTTACGAAAATTGTTCGGTCGAATCCCTGATGAAGAATGGGTTGTTTGCGGCAGAGCCGAACAAATTGTTAATTATGACAGGACACATGTTTACTGCGGACGGTGCGCTACTCCAACTATCACCAACGCTCACGACCGAGGGAAGGTATGCCCCAAATGTAAACACATGGCTTTCCCGAGGCTTAGCCCAGCCATGATTGTTCTAGTGGAGCGCGAAGATGAAGTGTTACTTGCTTGGGGTAGACAATTTCCTGGCCGTTTTTACAGCACACTTGCAGGATTTGTTGAACCGGGCGAAAGCCTCGAACAGGCAGTCGAACGAGAAGTAATGGAAGAGGTCGGTCTTTCGGTCTGCGACATTAAGTACTTCGGTAGTCAGCCTTGGCCTTTTCCACATTCCCTGATGTGTGGTTTTCACTGCACTTACAGCGGTGGGGAAATACTTATTCAAGAAGAAGAGATAGTTGAAGCTGGATGGTTCAAAGCCAATGATTTGCCGCCCTGCCCAGTGGGTGGAATGTCTATAGCGGGGTGGCTGATTAAAGATTGGCTTGATCGTCAGGAAAGCTAGTTAGATCAAACATATTTTACTTGCGGACTCGGATTACTCCCTGCTGCGCCACGGTAGCGACAAGTAGCCCTTTAGCATCGAAAACATCTCCGGTAGCTAATCCTCTAGTGCCTCTAATTTGGTGCGGCGCTAAATCAAAAAGAAGCCACTCATCAGCTCTTACCGGCCTATGAAACCAGACCGCATGGTCTAATGATGCCGCCATATAGACGTCGTCCCAGCTTTCGCCGGGCTTGTCTCTTATAAGCGCATTAGCCGGGTGAGCGCTAACGACTGCCTCCATAGCGTTGGTATCTGACAAATACGCCAATGCAGCGAAATGGTCATCATCGCTGTCACTTAACGTATCCGTGAATCTAGCCCATACTCTATGGCGCGCTGGGTCTGTGGATTCCGATTCCAGACGTGTATCCAGCCCAATACCCCATTCTATTTTCACCGAATCAGATGGAGATCGCACGTCGTGCGGAAAAATTGAGGTTGATACGTCAGGTCCTTCCTCGTCGCGTTGGAAAGAACACGACAAGTTCAATATTGCTCCCCCGCTCTGGCGAGCTACCACTCGCCGAGTGGAGAAACTTCTGCCATTTCGAAGCCGGTCAACTTCGTAGCGCACCGGCTCATTCGGGTCTCCGCCTAAAATAAAGTACGCATGCAAAGAATGGACGCTGTGCCCCTCTGCATCAATAGTGAGCATGGCAGAACGCAGGGCTTGAGCAATCACAAGTCCGCCATAGATTCGGCCCCATTCGTATGCAGGGCTTTCGCCAACAAACGCGTCAGCTCCGTGTGGTTCAAGTCTTAATATTTTATTTCCGGAACTGTTGTCTCGTTCCGTCATGCTTTGAACCATACGGCGCCATTCGGGGTGTCTTCAACTGTGATGCCCATCTGAAGCAACTCATCTCTTATCTGATCAGCTACTGCAAAGTTTTTTTCAGACCTTGCTTCGAATCGTCGTTTCATCATTGCTTCGATTTCAACGTCCGAATCTTCTTGTTCAATCCGAGCTACTGTGTCGATAGAAATTCCGAGAACAGCAAATATTGAGACGCAGGAACTAGCTATTTTCGAGGCATCTGCAATATTTTCGTCATCAAGGGCGGCGTTAGCTTGCCTCATTAGCCTAAATGCGGTGTCGACCGCACTTGGAGTACTGAAGTCATCATCCATTGCTGAAATAAAACTTTTTTTCGAGACTTCATCTATTTCCGCATCTGAAATCGTGACGCCGGCTTGCGCCATTCGTCGTCCAAAAGAATCTAACCTTTTGACGGCTTCGGATGCAGCCATAAGAGAGTCCCGACCCATCTCCATAGCTTTACGGTAGTGCGTTTGCAGGGCTAAAAGCCGAAGAGCGCGAGGGCCAGCAATATCAATTGCCTCTTCCAGATTCGTGAAGTTTCCAAGCGATTTAGACATTTTCTCGCCACTGACGTTCACCATCGAACTATGAATCCAGTGCCGAGCGAACGGCCTCCCGAGAGCGTTCACTTGCGCTAACTCATTCTGATGATGCGGGAAGGTCAAGTCATCCCCTCCACCGTGAATATCGAACCCTTCACCCAAAGCGCTTAGGGACATCGCAACGCATTCGGTATGCCAGCCCGGGCGCCCTCTACCCCAAGGAGTTTCCCAGCTTGGTTCTCCTGGTTTAGCAGATTTCCAGAGAGCGAAGTCTAGCGGTGACTTTTTGGACTTATCAACGCCTACTCGGCTTCCGGCATCTTCAAGCAACTGACCGAGGGAACGTCCCGCTAGTTGTCCGTAACTAGTGTCATTTTGAACCGAAAAGTAGATTCCTTTGCCCTCGAGTTCGTACGCAGCATCATTTTTTAGGAGCTGACCAATTACGTCAATCATGCCTTCAATGAATTGAGTTGCGTGTGGTCGAGAGTCCGCGGGCAGGATCTCCAATCGACTCATCTGTTTGTCATATGCGATCGTAAATTCGTCAGCTACATCTGACTCAGTTCTGTTTTCTATTTCTGCTCGACGTATGATTTTGTCATCTATGTCAGTGACGTTGGAGGCCATCGTCACTACGAGGCCTGACCAACCGAGATATCGCCGTATCATGTCGTAAGTGAGAGCTGTTCGTCCGTGACCTAGATGCGGAACATCGTAAACTGTGGGACCGCAAACATACATTGCAACTTCACCAGAACGACGCGACTCAAAAGGCACTTTACGTCTCTGCATTGTGTCAAAAATTTGGAGAGTCACGGCTACATCTAAGTATAAGCTAGGGCCTCAGTCGGGGCGGTTGAACAGTACCTGATGGTACCGGACCGAACTACTTTCAAAGGCCAGGAAGCCAATCGCGTTAAACTAATCATGAATGCACTTAGAAGTTTGTGTGGACTTGCGCAAGTA
>CAJQGN010000125.1 GCA_905477545.1 uncultured Acidimicrobiales bacterium
AACAGGCTGCCAAATAACCTAAACGACGCTGCGTTTATTCGGCGACTAGGCTTCTTAAATCTGATTTTTGCCGTTATCGACGAAGAAGGGCTTTCCTATCTGTAACGGCGCTTATAGCCTATAGAGCTGCGCTACGAATGATTAGCGACGAAACTATTTGGTCTGCGATGAGTGTTGTGATAAGCGGGGTAGGATAACAAGTTATGTGGGATCAGATCCAGGTCACTTATGAACTGGATATTATTCCTGGCAAAGCAGCTGATTTGCGAGAAATTGCTAAGGCGATGGTTGCCATTAACGACGCTGAGGAACCAGGAACTGTCAGGTATAACGCCTACATGAACAAAGAGGAGACCATTTTTACGTTCTTAGAGGCATTCACTAATTCAGAACACTTCCAGTACCACGGGGAAAGATTCGCTCAAGGCAGTTTTGTTCACCAGATAGTTGAGCGAACAGACGGCGGTCGGCTTTGTGTTTTAGGGCCAATTTCAGAGAGCTTTAAGGACTGGGCCGCTGAAGCTGGCTTTGAGATTGAGTATTTTGATTTGATTAGCGGTTTCAATCGTTAGAAAGCCTTCTGATATCACGTGCTGCTTCAATTGCCGTCTAGGTGTTAACTAAACGTGTTTGCATGTGTGCGCCAGAGTTGTCGTTGCCGGACGTCTTAAAGACATCATAGAAGTTGCGTTGCTTGTTTAGTAGAGTTCGTTCCCTTCTTGCCATGATGCGAACCTGGCTTCCATCTGAGTCACGGTCTCATCGGAGGTGGTTTGGTCGCCTAAGCATTCAGCGTAACTCGCAAGACCCTCGATATCGGGCCATTCGCAAGGAGACCATAGCTTCGATCGGATTACTGATTTCCCGCAATGGAACATGACCTCGTCGATAGTCACGACTAGGGCTAATCTCGGGGATTGTCTCGCTACTGTCATTGTAGATAGCAGGTCAGGATCGGTAACGATCTGGCCTGTGCCGCTGACCCTAAGGACCTCGCCCCTTCCTGGGACGATGAACATAAGGCCTACTTTAGGCTGCTGCAAGAGGTTGTTCAGCGTGTCCAGTCTCCGATTGCCGGGACGGTCAGGAATGGCCACTGTTGTGTTGTTGAGAATTTGAACAAAGCCTGGAGGATCACCCTTGGGCGACAAGTCCATATTCCCGGCCAAATCGACGCTAGAGATTACAACGAAAGGGCTTCTCTGGATCCATCGGCGGCAGTGTGTATCCAGTGCTGCTAGCACCTTAGTTTCCTGAGCCGGGCGAGGTGGCGGCACGAGGCGACGAAGATTCTCAGCGGTTGTTATTACATGTTGTGGATCAAACATGGTTCTATTGTTGCACCTACTGTGGTCATGTCAACGTCTACTCCATAGGTGCCATTGGGACAATATTGTCGATGTTTCAAACTGACTTAGGGTAGTAAACGTGTGCTACTGCAGTTTTTGGCAATTCACTAATCACTCTTCTCTTTGAGGGTGCGCTAGTCACTGTTCAGCGACTATTTTGTGAGAGGTCCTTGAGCTGAAAGTCAACATGTTATAGCAGCCATATGCTTAAGTGTCAGGCATGAAGTCTAAGTAGTGAGGTTGATCCATATATGCATAGGGACTACCAGACTTTACTTAATAGTCTTTTGGGTAAAACCACGAAGTTTTTTTGTGCAGACACCGAATAAGGTATGAAGAAATATGTAGGTGGGTTTGGTTTATCGAATGGGACGTAAAGACAAAATTTTAAACAAACACATTCACAGCCATAACCATGCATCGATTCGATCTTCGATGGATTTTGATGGGCGGCGACTAACTATTTTTCGGTGGTTGTTTGTGCTAACGGCGTTAGCTGCGCTGGCCACGATTGCAGGACTCATTACATTGTGGCCTGATGGCGGAGGGCAAAAAGACATTAAAGAAAATGCGCTAAAAATCGGATTAGTCTCCGAGCTGCTTAGCGCCACGGTAGAAGAGGTTGAAGATAGCGTCTGCTCTTATTCAATCAGCGGTGAAATCGAATTTTGTCGAAACGTTTTGATCACGGTTCATGAAGGATCTGAAGCAGGTTCGCTCGTTGCTTTGCCTGAAGTGAATACTTCATTTGACCGCACCTTCCCCAAGCTTTCGGCAGGCGAAGACATAATCGTTGGTTACCACCAAGATATTAATTCTTACTACTACGAAGATCGTGACCGCCGAACATCATTATGGTGGCTAGCTTTGCTATTCGCCGTTTTTGTTGTTTGCCTAGCCAGAACGCGTGGCCTACTAGCCTTAATTGCAATGGCTGGGACTGTATTGGTTCTTGTGAAGTTTGTCGCTCCGTCGGTTCTTGACGGTAACGACCCTGTGCTGGTGTGTGTGGTCGCAGCAGCTTTAATCGCATTTTTCAGTCTCTACCTAACACATGGTTTCACGGTCATGACAACAGTGGCGCTTGCTGGAACTCTTATTGCGTTAGGTTTTACCTTAGGGATCTCTTGGATATTTTTTGAACTTGCGTCTTTCAGTGGC
>CAJQGN010000126.1 GCA_905477545.1 uncultured Acidimicrobiales bacterium
CCAACGAAACGCATCGCGAAACATTCGCGAGGGGCTTATCAATAGATTGGCTCACCCAGGCTCCGACATCGCCGACGCCTTCAGGCCGGATTCTGCTGGGGGTGCCTTCACCGGCATCGGGTAAATCTGGGAGTGGAACGCCCAACGCGATCGCGAACTCTTCTATTACGTTCTGCGTGCAGATAACAATGACTAGCTCTACGTAGTGCTCTTCGCCAATGGAGTCAATTATTTTTTCAGCCCAGGTGCGTGTAAGCCGGCCTGGATCAGTAACTACGCGGTGAATCAAATCCACCACCTCTTCGGATAAATCAGAGACTGGGGTGTGCGATCCGTTCACAGAGTTAGGAATCGAATCGTGTTTACGGCGTGAGCATAGATCACAACCGTAAGCTCCTCTTGCCTCCTTCATAGCTTGGACCCGCTCACTTCCGGTCCACCAGGTGCCACAAGCTCCGAGTTCTTTCCAAACTTCAGCATGAGCAAGCCCGAAACGGGCATCAATGCCAGGCGAAGCTATTTCATAGATGGAATGCATGCAAAGAAACTATCGCGCATGAGACAGCGATGCCCATAAGTGCATTATCGAGTGTGTTAGGGCTGAACATGCGTGGTGCCAGAAGCCGCTCTGATTCTGCCTAACTGTGTGGGAATAAAACTCATTACCGATGTAACTAAACCTTAGATATAGAGAAAGTCGAATCGCTATTTTTAGGTGCGTGACTGCAGGAAGTCGTAGCTCCGGTTAATAGCTCTGTCCTAATTTGATGTCATAGCGACTAACATAAGAGATGGCCTAGTCATCATGTTTTGGTCAAAACTTAGGCAAAGAGGGAAGAACATGGAAATAGTCGGTGGCATCGCACAAGTTGCTGCAGCACTTTGGATTCTCAATGTCTGGATTCTGCGATTCAATAAGGAGACAGAATATAGAGGTGGCGATGCAAAAAACATGGTCGAAGAGTTCACCAACTATGGGTTTCCATCAAAGGCTGTTTACATCATCGGTGCAGTAAAAATAACTCTCGCATTAGTTTTGATATCAGGGTTCTGGATTGATTCTGTGACCCGGCCAGCTGCCGCCGGCCTTGCACTCATTATGCTTGGCGCAATTGGCATGCATATGCGCGTAGGCGATCGTCCTAAAAAGGCAATGCCTGCGATGAGCGTATTCTCGTTGTCAACCATTGCGCTAATCATCGGTTAAGGCATCTAACTAACTCATGTTTTTGTATCTGCATGGAGTGATGCAGATACAAATTTAATGGCGAATCTGATCTCGGTCCACAATACCGATGAACAGAGATCTCGTTTGAGTGGACAATTTTGTTTACCGTTGCCAAAAGAGCAGCTTATATAAAATAGGGCGTGACAGTAAGCAAGGAGCGACCCTGCCGCGCAGAGGTATTTACTCACGCGACTGTATGAGAACATTCGGTAACCGGCCTATTTTTGTGACATTACTATCATGATTTGTATTAGAAATAGGCTAACAGCTGGTATTGACAGTACTGGTTCGGTTACAGAATATGAGGTCAAAGCCCGCCGCTACAGCATTCACCAAATTTAAATGAACCGAAGAGGTTATTAACTATGAGTTACATGACAAGCGTCCAAATAAAAGCAACAGATACCGACGGTCTAGCGAAAGACTTTAAAGAATTCGCTCAAGCCGAGTACATAGCTGCAGGGGCAAAAAGCGCTTCGATGCGACAAGTGATCATGGGCGGTGATTCTGCAGGCTTAGTGGCAGTCATGACTCGATGGGACACGATCGATGCCGCGATGCGCAGTCACTTAGTCAATTCGAACCCGAAAATTGCTGAATCTATGGCTAACAATGGTGTTCAAATAATCGCTCGGTCGTTAATAGCTGTATCTAGCGAAAGAGGGACACCCGAAGGGCCATACGGTTCGATGCTCGCAATGTCGGGACAAGTAGCACCGCCATCGGAACAGGAAGAAATGGCAGACCATAGCTGGTCCCTGATGAGCGGCAACGGTGTTAACGGCATTCGCCAAGGCATGATCGTGGCCGGCGGAGATCGAACAGGTTTGTGGACCGCAGGGACATACTGTGAATCTCTTGACGGTTTAATGGAGAACAGCGTAAAAATGTTTTCCGATCCGACGATGCAAGCAAACATGGCTAAGTATGGAAATCAGTTAGTGTCTCGCGTCATGTTCCGCACTCTTGTCGCTTAGCGAAATAGCGACTTACCGATAGAGCTAAATTGGGTCGGTCTTTAGAGGCCGACCCAATCTTATTTCCCTGCAGGTTCCTTCGTTTGAGTTTTAAGGTCGAGAAATATTGGGGACCGCCGCGACGTGTTTCCTAGTCCGAAGATGCGCCTTAACCGCTTCCTTAAGTTCCGGGTATCCGATGTCATTTCCTAAGTTCAGCGTGCGCGAGAAGCCATTGTCAATAAATTCTTAAACAAAAGACTATGTTTCGGTTTAGCTAATAACGCGAATTTGCTTACAGAAAGGCGCCAGAGTTCTTACCTCGTAGACTCAATAATGGTAATGATCAACAACCCGAAAGCAGAATGATGGCCGATAAAGCTTCCCTGAGCGGTGGTCTATTAATCGCCCTTGGCGTAATAGTTACTATCCTGTCAGATTCAGGCAGCGTCACTTCGATGATCCCTGCGTTTATCGGAGTTCTCTTTCTGCTCCTTGGTATTCTCGCACGTCTCAAACCAAACCTCGCTCACCATTTGATGCACGCAATGGCAGTTTTAGCCCTACTAGCTGTGCTTGGAAGCCTTGGCTCCATAGTGGGGCGTGGAAGCACCGGATGGGCACTGTTCTCTCAGCTAGTGACCATCGTGATAGCTGGGTTGCTTCTGCAACAATCAATCAAAGCGTTTAAAGATCGAGTTAAGCGACTGGCCGAAGAGTCCTAAACTAGTTACCGGAGGCTGATCTGATGCTTTGAGTCTTAACTGCTGCAGTCGCTGGATGGTCATCCAGGCGCATAGCCAAACGAAATACAAACAAACGTCGTCCGATGTTGAAACACACCAACGAAAAACCCTCGACTAGCAAACCGCAGTCAGAGCTGTAAGTCGCTCTGAGACGTCATTGTTGCACGAGACCGATACAATTGTGACTGAATGAGCCAATAGTGAGGTGAGTAGATACTTCCACTTCGTCTACTCGCCATAGGGTCGGCCCTTCGGGGTCGACCTTTTTATTATAAGCAGGCCCGTTACAGTTAAAGTTCCCGATAATTCATACTTCTGAGCCTCGCTCAGATAATAGAAAAGGAACTAAATGTCTTATACAACTCTTTCAATTTTTACCCCGGGATCAAAGTGGGATGGAATAGAAAATGGGAGCGCCGAGTGGGGTGCAATTTTTCAAGAGACTTTTGCCATTCTTGCCGAGCACGGTGCAGAACAAGTGGGAAATTTTTTCGTTCCCGGTATGGCTGCGAACGTTTCTATTCAAACATACGCAGATCGTGACACGGCACTTCGCTGCCAAGCAAAAATGGTTGAAGGGGGATACCTAAACTATCAATCAGGCGGGGAAGCAATCTCTATCGAAGATTATGTAGGAATCGTTAGCTGACGAGTTAATGCAATAGAGCTAAACGAGTTCATAGAAAAAACTCAGAGAGATTCCCGGTTCTGGTGAAACAGAACCGGGAATCTCATCGTTATAAATAACTTAAAATAAAACACCGTAGCCAGATACTTACCTAAACCAACCGAGGACGACGGCGTAAGGGTCGCCACTCAGCGAACTTATTTACTCAACAAGTCCGCTCGAGTAATTGGTGCATAACTGCTAGACGTTGGGGTTGCGACGAGGCACCTGGTCGACGTTAAGTTCAAATCCACGTGCCCCAAACTGTTCGATTTTTCGGGATGAGAAACGCCAGGCGTTTTCCTCAAACGTTAGAGCGTCAACGTACCGGCCCCAAAATTCGAAATCAGTCCCATCGACTTTCCGATGCCAGGCCTGCACATACGATGTCGCTTTTGCGTGATGTGATCCAGTTCGCTCTATTCGAATATTGCTGATGTGGTGCGCTGTGGCAGTAAACAACCGCAAGAGTTTAGGCAATAGCGCCTGAATGGCTGCGCGACCTTGAACAGGTTGACCTTCATCAAAGATGGCATCTTGGCAAAATAGCCCCGCCCACAACTCAATTTCACCACCATCTACGTACTCAGCGTAGTTAAGGATGGTGTCGGTGATAGCTGCATGTGCCTGAGCGTCGGTCATT
>CAJQGN010000127.1 GCA_905477545.1 uncultured Acidimicrobiales bacterium
TCTTCTTTCGTCATCAGTACATCCCTAGCCCTAGAACCTATTGAAGGACCAACTACGCCCCGCTGTTCCAGTAAGTCCATTAAACGCCCAGCTCGCGCAAAGCCTACTTTTAATTTTCGCTGAAGCATAGAAGTTGACCCAAGCTGATTCTCAACTACGATTGCCATAGCTTTCACCATGAGCTCGTCATCGCTATCATCACCAGAAGTTCCTCCCGGAATAACTTTCTTTACTTCTTCTGAACCCTCAACTCCTTCGACATATGAGACACCACGTGATTGCCTACGCCAATGCGCCACAATTTGGTGAACTTCAGCTTCGCTGACCCAACAACCCTGTATCCGCTGAGCTATTCCACTGCTAGCACCAACGAGAAGCATGTCACCTTTACCTATTAAGCGCTCGGCACCTGCTTGGTCTAGGATCACGCGACTATCCGCAAGACTTGAAACGGCAAAAGCCATCCGACTCGGGATATTAGCTTTGATTACTCCGGTAATTACGTTTACTGATGGCCGTTGAGTAGCTATGACCAGGTGAATTCCCACAGCTCTAGCCATTTGGGCTAGCCGAGTAATCGACTCTTCTACATCTCTAGCAGCGACCATCATCAGGTCGTTAAGCTCATCTACAACAACGACGATGAATGGCATTCGTTCGAACTCGCGCTCTTCGTTTAGATCAGACGCAAGGCGCCCTTCGTCATAAGCATCGTTATAGCCAGTAATATCTCTGAACCCAATTTCTGACAGCACGTCATATCGACGTTCCATCTCCTTAACGGCCCATGAGAGAGCATTAGCAGCTTTCTTAGGGCTAGTCACTACCTGGGTCAGCAGATGAGGCAGTCTGTCATATTGTCCTAGTTCCACTCTCTTCGGATCAATGAGAATCATCTTGACCTCATCAGGCGTGGACCTGACTAGCAAAGAACTAATAATCGAGTTGATACAAGAAGATTTTCCGGCTCCAGTAGCGCCAGCAATTAGAACATGTGGCATCTCAGCAAGGTTTGCCATGACAGCATTTCCGGAAATATCTTGGCCCAAAGCAACATGAAGCGGATGTTTAACTTCAGCAGCTCTTCGACTTAACAGTATGTCGCCTAAAGCTACGAGTTGCCGCTCGGAATTCGGCACCTCAATGCCAATTGCTGACCGCCCTGGAATGGGAGCGAGAATTCGCACATCTGCTGAAGCCATCGCATACGCAATATCTTTGTGAAGGCTAGTCACTCTTGAAACTTTGACGCCTTTACCCAACGACAGTTCGTACCTCGTAACCGTCGGACCTACTTCCATCCCTGTCACACGCGTTTCGACACCATGGCTTGCTAAAGCAGCCTCAAGGTTTCGCGCCCCAGATTGCAGTAACCGCTCATCTACTTCATGGTGGCCACTTCTTTCCAACAAGCTGAGACTTGGGATCTGCCAAGTCTCACCATCATTGGCAGCCAAGTCGATCGTCATTTGCTCGGGAATTACTTCTAACTCTTCATCAGTCGCCTGCTCAACGTTAGCCTCAAAAGATTCTCGTAAACCGGGTTCGCCACTGTCTATGTCTTCTGAATCCCAATCTGACTGTTCGTCTCGTTCAGGTAGCGAAACCGGTATTTCAATTTCTGGCTCCGAAAATGAATCCAACAAAATTTCGCTACTACTGGCACCGCTATCCTTGCTAACTTCCCTCTCCTTCGTAACTACTTCTCCGTCAGACCCTAAGCGCTGCAGATTGACGGCAACTTTTCGAACGCTTCGAGATAGATACTTAACTCCGATGCCAATCCACGAAAATATCTGGCGCACTCTTATGTCGGCGATAACAAGTAGTCCAAAGGCAGTAGCAAAAAGTAGAAGACACCAAGCCCCAGCATCATCAATCAGGCCACGTATCGGCTCTGCAGCGAGCGCACCAACCACCCCACCACTTGCTCGCAGATCATCAAGACCTGAACCCCAACCAGATGCATCACCAGCTAAGTGAACCAACCCCGATATTGACAAACTCGATAGCAGGGCCCCAAAACCTATCCGCCACGTTCTTTCTGCCTCTTTGTCTCTGAAAATCTCATAGGCACACCATAGAAGAGCCGCAGGCACCCCAAATCGAAACACACCCACGAGCACGCTCATTGCGTCTTCTAACAGCCGGCCTACTACCCCAGCTCTATCTCCGAATAACGCCAGGACACATATAACGGTTAACGCCACCAAACCTAATCCCGCTACATCGCTGCTTCTTCCTTTAAGCCCAGCGAGCGCTACAGCCTTAAAGCTAAAACCCACACGACTTTTTTTGTTCACTTCGACTAGCGCTTGAGATTTTTTACTGCTCGATGAAGGAGATTCAGGCGAAGTTTTTTTCGTACGAGAAGAGCGAGAGCGAGCCACATCCTCGAGAGTACCGAACTCTGCGTTACATAACGTTGAGGTGAGGCGTGTATCTTCTTAGAACTCATTTGCCGAAAACGTCCGACGCTTCTCAGTCAACGATGAAAACAGTTGAAAGGATCGGAGGTCGTCGTCGAGTGCGATCGCCCACGAACCGGCCAGTCGTTCTACGCAGCAGCCGTTCCAAATCGTTTAAGGCTACGCCACTATCAAGAGCTCGTTCTAAAGCTTCAGTCACCTCGACTTCTAAAGAAGCAAGAATATCGACACTTTTAGTTTGATCAATCCACCCTCTAGTTGCAATCTCCGGTCGGCTCACCAAAAATCTTTCTTTTGAAACAACCACCGAAATATGAACAAAACCGCTTTGAGATAAGCTAAGCCGCTGTTCTAAGACATCGTAACTCACATCGTCTACGAGTCCATCGATGAATCTATATGGCGCAGGAATGCCACCGGTAACTGAAACTCCCGCTTCGTCAATTGTTAGCTCAGCACCATCTGTAACTACTATGACTCGATCTTCCGACATCCCAGCCTCAATAGCCAAGTCGGCATGTCGTTGAAGCATTCTAAATTCGCCTTCAATTGGCACAAACCATTGAGGTTTAACTATGGACTGCAGAACACTCAATTCTTCGCGTTTAGCGTGCCCCGTTGTGTGCACGAGCTCATGACCATCATGAACAACTTCACAGCCCATTCGCGTTAGTCGGTCGATTATTCGATACACCGCACGCTCATTACCTGGTATTGGATGAGACGACAATATCACAACGTCTTCGCTAGTCACTCTCAAATCTCTATGATTATTGCTCGCCAAGAGCGATAAGGCAGCATTTGGTTCACCTTGCGACCCTGTGCATACAATACAAATTTCACCAGGCGCGAATTGGTCAATATCTTCGATCGAATACACATCTCTGCTAGATAAACTCAAGATTCCTAGTTGCTGAGCTATCCGAACGTTGTTCACCATCGAGCGACCTAACGGAAAAATTTTTCGCCCTTCGCTAATAGCCACATCGACAATCTGTTGAATCCGATGCAAATGACTCGCGAAACAGCCAATTATCATCCGTTTCCCACTGTAAGTCGGGAAAATTCTTTCAAATGTGCGTCCGATTGATGATTCTGACTCGCTATGGCCTGGACTATCTGCATTCGTTGAGTCCGCCATAAGGAGCCGCACCCCTGACCCACTGGCTATCTCCCTCAAACGATCCATGTTTGTTAGACGGTTATCAACCGGAGTCTGATCTAGCTTGAAGTCCCCCGTGTGAACTATTACTCCCTGAGATGTATGCACTAACACACAAAAGCTTTGGGGTACCGAATGAGTGATCGGAATCACTTCTATATCGAATGGTCCAATTTTTAACCGTTCATTGTCAGCTAGCACATGCAGAGATGTTCGATGCGATAATCTGTCCCACTCTATTTTGCTGTTGGCAATTGCCATAGCCAAACTGGAACCATAGATAGGTGCCTCGAACTCGCGCAAAAAGTGGGCGACCCCACCGACATGGTCTTCATGAGCGTGAGTGATCACGAGACCGAGAACATCATCTGCACGAGTTTTCAACCAACGGGTATCCGGCAGTATTACGTCAACTCCAGGCATAGTCGCGTCAGGAAACATCAGACCAAAATCGATGAGCAATAACTTTCCATCCACCTCTATACAGGTGCAGTTTCTCCCCACCTCTCCCAGACCACCTAAAAAACGTATAACTACAGGTGCCGTCATATTTATTTTTTGAGGTTTGCGTATACTTCTCGCGCTCGATCTTCGAGCCCTTCAGGGGTCGGGCCCATCGGTAGTCTTGGTTCACCCACCCGAAGCCCAATTGTCCTTAACATTGCTTTTGTCGGAACCGGGTTAGGAGCATCATCACCAGACTCAAAGTCAAAACTTTCTAGCAACTTTGTGTTTATCTTTTGCGCTAGTGCTGCATCGCCTGCCTCCCAAGCATCAAACATTGCGACATGTTCACCGGCGCACCAATGAGCTGCGACACTAATCACTCCAACAGCACCCACTGCCAACAACGGGAGAGTTAGACCGTCGTCGCCGCTATAAACCTCAAAGCCAGCTGGCGCATCACGTATTACTTTGGCTGTTTCAGCCGGATTCCCAGCTGCGTCTTTAACTGCAACAATGTTTGACGTTTCCGTTGCCAAACGCAAAAGCACTTCTGAATCAATTTTACGGCCTGAGCGAACAGGAATATCATAGAGAATAACTGGCAGGCTAGTGTTTCGGGCGATTGCTTGGAAGTGCTCAAAAAGCCCTTCCTGAGATGGCCGATTGTAATACGGCGTGACGGCCAAGATTCCGTCGCAGCCCATCTCTTCTGCTTTTATAGTTTGTTCGATGGAATGCGCCGTGTCATTGGTTGTGGTTCCCGCTATTACCGGCACAGTAACTGCCTCTGAGACAGCCCGCCAGAGCTCCCAGTCTTCTTTATCAGTAATTGTAGGACCTTCACCGGTGGTGCCGGTTAGGACTAACCCTTCGCTTCCTTGGGCTATTAGCCATTTAGCTAGTTCCACTGATGCATCTACATCAAGGGAGCCATCTTCTGCGAATGGTGTGACCATTGCTGGAATTACCCTGCCAAATCTTGCGCTCATGTTGCTGAGGGTAGCTGCCAGGTGCTGTCCTCACTAGCGCGATTGATACCTAAGGTCGCTAAAAGGTCTTCGTGGAACTCGAACCAGAGGGTGCTGTAGCTGCCAATCAAAGGTTTCATCAAGTATTGCATGTCACCATTTCTCATTAGATCTAGGGCTTTAGCGAACCTATTCTCATAGTTTTGATACCGTGAAAACATTCTTGCTAGTGGTTTCAGAATTTTCTGGAGATTTACGTCAATGTTATATAATCGCTCCAAAATTTCCTGATCATATAGATAGTCATCATGCTTGTTTATCCTCTGATGGACATTGGTCCCGTCAATCACTTGCCAGTCTGCCAGTACCTGAAACAGGCCTTCCTCAAGGCCACGAAACTCGTTGTAAGCTTGCCGAATTTTCTGTTTCTTGGATGGATCGTCAATTTCTTCCCAAAGCGCTTGCTCACCCAATTCGCGACCTGATGGAGTCAACAAATATTTCATTACGCCATCTACTGGCCGGTAAACGCACTTACCACTTTCGATCAGCTCAGCCAATGCCCATTCAGTCTCATCAACGTCGAGCGCATGAACGTCCGCCACTGCGTCAACTTCCCCCAATCCTTTTAAGCGTAACGCTAATAAAAGCATTAGTTCTGTCGAGGAATCTGCAGGTGTCATCGTTACAGGGAAGTGTCTAGCCTAAGGCCGACTCAGCCTCTAACTCACGCGTAATTGCGAAAGCATCTACTTCTTCTTCAATGTCAACCCAATTTTCATATTGAATCACACCAATTTCACCAAATTTTTCTCTCAACCAACCATCACCAGCATCCAACAAACCTAACTTTTTGCAATTCGGAACAATCTTGCTGAAAAGTAAGTGTTGGAATTCAAGCCGTTCAGGGTTCTGGGAAACTATCGGAAGAATTTTGGATACATCTGCACCCATACGATCCCAAACTTCTTGTTGAAGGAAACGATCTCGCATCCTTAGGGCAGCCTCGAAAGCAAACTCTTGGCGCTCTCTCAATTCACTCTGATTCATGCCTGCATAAGCTTCTTTTAACGAGAGCACGCCAAAAGCTACGTGCCTAGCCTCATCGCTCATTACGTACCGCAGAAGCTGTTTTAAGAGCGGTTCCCGAGTCTGCTGGTAGAGAAACCCGAAAGCTGCGAGAGCGAGGCCCTCAACCATTATTTGCATTCCGAGGTACGTCATATCCCATCGAGAGTCACGAACAATTTCATCAAGCAGCATTCTCAAGTGGATATTGATCGGATATGAATCTGATAGTTTCGTATCTAAATATTTGGAGAATACTTCTACGTGTCTAGCTTCGTCTACCACCTGCGTAGCCGCATAATATTTTGCGTCAATCCATGGCACAGTTTCTACTATTTTTGCAGTACATACTAGCGCACCTTGTTCACCATGCATGAACTGGCTTAAAGCCCAATTCTGCGATTCCATGTTGAACTTAATCCAGTCTTTACGAACCCACTTTTCGACTCCAGTCCCGCTGAAATCGATAAACGCATCTAGAGCACCTACTTCATCATATTCTTGGGTAGCTAACTTTTCTTGGTCAACATCCGTGTCCCAAGGAAGATCAGTTTCCCCATTCCATTGGCCTTTTTTTGCTTTTTCGTAAAGCTTCTCCAGCTGAGGCCGTGCGCCCTTTTCGTAATCCCAGGTATAAATGCAGTCTGCGTGATCTTCCACGTAATGAATAGTCTCTTCGACATCGGTATTGGTCATACCTAGAATCGCGTCGAAGTCGTTGGGGTCAGTGCGGCCAATGATTTCTTCAACTGAACTCATGCAGAGACTCCTGTGACCTTCGAAGAATGAAACACGTCAATTAACGCCCGACTATAAGCGTTATCTTTACCGCTGGTCAATCGATCACTCATAATTGTTACCCTTTAGTAACTTTCTGAATGTCAGCCTAATCTCTGCTACTGGTCAAACGTTCAGCTAATTAGATTTTGTCCTAGCTCTAATAATCCAATCAAATAATCGGCTCGGTAACACCGACTGCATAGCCCATGCCAAACGAGCATCCTTACCGACTAACAAATGTGCCGGCGGCTTCGATGATGCAGCGCACAAAATAATTTTCTTAGCAACAACTTCCGGGGAACATACCTGGTTCTTATGCCTATCAAGTTTTCTTTGTTGTTCAGCTATGGCATCTCCATACCTTCCCATTCCTTCAACACTCATCGATGCGACCATCGAAGCTGCCATCTCACTAGCCTTACCCCACAATGGTGTATCCACTGCTCCAGGTTCAATAACGCTGACCTTAGGCCCATCGGATCCTAGCTCACGCCGACAAGAGTCAGCCAGACCCGACAACGCGTGTTTGCTGGCAGCGTATGGACCTAACAATGGCATTCCTATC
>CAJQGN010000128.1 GCA_905477545.1 uncultured Acidimicrobiales bacterium
GACCATAATGTTCTCCTTTCCGCTGGGCGTTTTATTGGCGTTAGGTCGGACATCGAAGTTCCCAATTTTTCGCGTGCTATCTACCGGTTATATAGAAGTTATTCGCGGTGTTCCTCTGATCACAATCCTTATCTTTTTTTCAGTGATGGTTCCTCTTTTTTTACCGCAAGGCATGGAGTTAGCCGAATTGGCGGCGGCAGTTACTGGTTATACGCTTTTTTCGGCGGCTTACCTTGCTGAGAATGTGAGAGGTGGTCTTCAGTCAGTGCGTAATGGCCAATTCGAGGCGGCTGATGCATTAGGCCTAACATCTGTTCAACGCACTGGGTTTATTGTTTTGCCGCAAGCGTTGCGCGTTTCTATACCTCCCTTAGTTGGACAAGTAATCGCCACTTATAAAGAAACTTCGTTGTTAGCTATTATCGGTATCTTTGATTTTTTGAGAGTCGCAAACTCGGCAATCCCATCACAAACTGCTTTTTTGGGTGTCAAGCGCGAAGGCCTTCTAGTGGTTTCAGTAATTTATTTTATTTTTGCGTTCAGCACGTCGAAGTACAGCCAGCGGCTCGAGCGGCGTTTAGGAGTAGGTGAGCGGTGATCATTGCGGTTCAGTCAAGCCAAATTTGTGAGATGAAGGATTATGTATGAGTGTTAATGATGCGACGACAGCGGTATCAGAAGAACTTGCAAGACGAAAAGACATGATTGTTTGTGCTGGTGTAGATAAGTGGTACGGAGATTTCCAAGCCCTCAAAGGTGTTAGCGCGACGATAAAAGAAGGAGAGGTAGCTGTTGTTTGCGGTCCTTCAGGCTCCGGTAAAAGCACGTGGATACGTTGTATCAATCGATTAGAAGTTCATCAGAATGGGACAATTATTGTTGACGATGTTGAGTTAACAAACGACTTAAGAAATATAGAAAAAATTCGTTCAGAAGTAGGGATGGTCTTTCAGCAATTTAATTTATTTCCGCATTTAACGGTCTTAGATAATGTCACGTTGGCTCCGATATGGGTTCGTAAAAAGCCGCGCGTTGAGGCCGAAGCTTTGGCAAAGGCGCTTCTAGAACGAGTTGGAATACCTGAACAGGCTGATAAGTTTCCGGGCCAGCTTTCGGGTGGTCAACAGCAGCGAGTAGCTATAGCCAGATCGCTGGCGATGGAGCCAAGAGTGATGCTATTCGATGAGCCCACCTCAGCTTTAGACCCAGAGATGATTAAAGAAGTTCTTGATGTAATGAGGGAGCTGGCGGAGTCAGGAATGACGATGATAGTGGTAACTCATGAAATGGGTTTTGCGCGAGAGGTAGCAGACCGAATTATTTTCATGGAGGGAGGAGAGATTGTTGAGGTCGGGACCCCGGAACATTTCTTTGTAAGCCCTACTGAAGATCGAACAAAGCTCTTCTTAAGTCAGATTTTGTAGCTATTAGTTTGACTCTTCTGCAGGAGCAGATTGCTCTTTCTCCCGGTCATAAGGGTCGTCTGCTTCTCCATATGGAAGTTCTGCTTCCTGGTAACACTCTGGATGGTAGTGCTCAACTCGGTCCCACTTATTATCTTTGTACACGTTGCAGATAACTTGTTCATCTCTGATTCGAGCACGAAATTTGATTAGTTCATCGCACACTGCGCAATATGCAGAGTTCCCAGCGTCAACAGTTCGTATCACAGCTCGACTTTGCCAAATTTGGTTAGACGATTGTTTACTTGAAGATTTTGTTGCCATGGTCGACTTCCCAGAAAATTAAACTACTTAAAGTAATAAAGAGAAACTAATCACTTATCGCGCGAAAGTGGTGGATATTCGCGCGAATCGCGCGAATATTTCGCGCGAAGGGCAAGATAATTATATATGCAACCTCTCTTCGCGCGAATATAAGATGAAAAATTGGTATTTGGGTCCAACAACTCAGCCTTTATTAAGCGGAATGTTGATTTGTTTCACGTATTCGCGCGATGCGCGCGAATACGTCAATGAGTGTTATCTTTTTAAAGGCTTGTACTTGATCCGAGTGGGTGTCATTTGGTCCCCGAGATCGCGCTTTCTGAAAGCTTCGTACTCGCTGAAATTTCCTTCAAACCATCGAACGTAGCTGTTGCCTTCGAAGGCAAGAATATGTGTTGCTACTCTGTCGAGGAACCAACGATCATGACTTATGACTACGGCGCAGCCAGGGAATGCTTGAAGGCCGCTTTCCAGTGCTCGCAACGTATCAACATCTAGATCATTAGTAGGTTCATCTAGCAGTAGGACATTACCGCCTTCTTTAAGTACTTTCGCTAGGTGTACTCGGTTCCTCTCTCCGCCGGAAAGATCGCCAACTGATTTTTGTTGATCGGCCCCTTTGAAGTTGAATGAAGCTACATACGAGCGCCCATTTAATTCTCGATTTCCAACTTTAACGATGTCAAGACCATCGGTTATTTCTTCGTATACAGTCCGACCATCTTCGAGAGAGTCTCTTGATTGGTCTACGTACGCCAGTTGGACCGTTGCGCCAGTTAATACTTCACCGGAGTCAGGAGTATCTTGACCGGTAATCATGCGGAATAGAGTCGTTTTGCCGGCACCATTTGCACCGATTACTCCGACAATTCCTGCTGGAGGAAGTATGAAGGAAAGGTCTTCTATCAGTAAGTCTTCGCCGAAACCTTTTGAAATCTTCTTGACCTCGATTACTTGATCACCAAGCCTTTGGCTCATCGGAATAGCTAGTTCGAGAGCGCTGGACTGTTTTTCGACTGACTCATGTTCAGCAACCAGCTGATCATATGCTGTCAAACGAGCTTTGCTTTTAGCTTGTCGGGCTCTTGGCGCCAGTTTTACCCATTCGAGTTCTTGGGCGAGAGTTCTTTGTCGAGCGCTGGATTGGCGTTCTTCATGGGCCAGCCTTGCTTGTTTCTGTTCCAGCCAACCGCTGTAATTTCCTTCATATGGGTATGCATGGCCGTGATCAAGCTCGAGGATCCAGCCTGCGACGTTGTCAAGAAAATACCTATCGTGAGTGACTGAGACAACAGTCCCTCGGTAGTCCTGCAAAAATCTTTCGAGCCAAGCTACAGATTCAGCATCTAGATGGTTAGTAGGCTCATCTAGAAGTAAGAGATCGGGATGGGAAAGAAGTAGTTGACACAAAGCTACTCTTCGTCGTTCTCCACCAGACAAAGCAGAGACATCACTTGACCCAAGAGGAACTCGAAGAGCATCCATTGCAATTTCTACTTGACGTTCAAGGTTCCAAGCATCTGCAGCATTGATCCTATCCTCGAGGTCAGCCTGCATCGAGCCTACTTGTTCGAGGTCAGCATCTGGATCGCCCCACATGGCGAGGACTTCGTTATACCGTTCTAGCAACTCTTGAGTCCCTGCAACGCCTTCCATTACATTTCCAAAAACATCTTTGTTCGGGTCTAGCTGTGGCTCTTGAGATAAAAGTCCTACAGTGTAATTCGGTGAGAGACGGGCTTCTCCAGTAAAGCCGTCATCCAATCCTGCCATGATCCTCAGAACCGAAGATTTCCCGGCCCCGTTGTGGCCTAGCACTCCAATCTTGGCTCCGGGAAGGAAAGACAAGCTGACGTCTTTCAAGATATCTCGATCAGGTGGGTAGAAACGATTGAGCTTGTGCATCGTAAAGATGTAGTCGCTGGCCATTTGGATACTCCGAGTTGTGTGCGATCGAGTCTTCTACGGTAGCGCTGTAACTTAGCTGCTGTTAAAACAAACAGAAACTAGCTTAGCGAGAATCCGACGAGTTGTTCGAGCTCCTGGATAGCAATGTCCGGGTCAACTACTTTTATAGCTGACATGCCTAGAGCAGCAGCCGGCTTACAGTTAATTCCGAGATCGTCTAGGTACACAGCCTCAGTGGGATCTATCTCCATTTGATCGCAAGCAAGTTGATAAATCCTTGGATCAGGTTTTCTCAGGCCAACTTTGGCGGACTCGATAACAACCTCAAACAATGCCATTACTTCTGCAACTGCTGATGCTTGATCTTCCGTTCTGCTCATTCCTGACCCATGCCCAGATTTCATGTTATTTGTTATACACCCGACACGGACATTATCCTTTAGTACGTTTAGGGCAGTAACCATTTGAGGACGAATATCACCACTTAAGCACTGGAGAACGGACTGGCCCGATAGCGCAAATCCTGCTTCGATTGCCTCTTGTTCAAATAATTCACAAAATTGGTCGATGCTGACTTCGTTTCTTTCCATCTGAGCCCAGGCGTTTTCATTGGGGTTCGTCGAGTTAATTGCGCGAATAATACCGTCGGGCGCGCCCACGGCTTTTTCATAGCGAGTGAAAGCTTCGAATGGGCTCGCCGTAATTACTCCGCCGAAATCAAATAGAACTGCCTTAATTTTACGAGAAGTTTTTAATGAGTCGCTAACAGTCACAACTCGGCACGCTAGCGGCCGCTAGGTTCTAATAGGTGCGGATAGTTACCTGGAATGTAAATAGTCTTAATGCTCGCGTTGATCGGGTCAATGATTTTATTGAATATGCCAAGCCAGATATCGTGCTAATGCAAGAAACTAAAATGTCAGACGAACAATTTTTGCATAGCCATTTTGAAGATCTGGGTTATGAAAGTGTTCATTGTGGCGAAGGCCGTTGGAACGGTGTTGCAATATTATCTCGAGTAGGGCTTTCTGAAGTTAAACATGGGTTTGATGATTTAGGGGATCCAGATCCTGAAGCGCGATTAATCTCAGCTACATGTGGTGGCATCCGAGTAAGTTCAGTTTATGTTCCGAACGGGAGGGCTGTAGATGATCCTCATTATGAGTACAAACTTAGTTGGATGGAGCGACTTCGCTTTCACATGCAACGAACTTGCGAGTCCTCAGAACATGCGTTAGTCGGCGGCGACTTTAATATTTGCCCGGATAACAGAGATATTTGGGATCCAGACAATCCAGAGATCAGAACTCATGTAACTGATAGTGAGAGAAAAGCACTCCAAGACCTCCAAAAATGTGGACTCACTGATCTATTTCGTAAGTTCTATGATGAAAATCAGTTGTACAGCTGGTGGGACTACCGCGATGGCGGTTTCCATAAACGCAGAGGTTTGCGGATTGATCTTTTGCTAGGGACCAGTGTTCTGGCAGACAAAGCTGAGTTTTGCCTTGTCGACCGAAATGCTAGAAAAGGAACGAAGCCCTCAGATCATGCACCGGTGATGGTCGATGTCGCAATCTGAAAGTAACATTACTGAACTCGAGAGTGGTTTCAGTACCTGGCTGGAAAAGGGCTTGGATTCGCCTTTGCGAACAAGCGTTGAACGGATTGCTATAGCGTTGCGGCAGTTCAGTCATAATTTACATGACGGAATTCCTACTCTTGAGCAGAGCGAATCTCTTGCCGAACTGGCGGAAAATTTGCTTGAGGCGAGCACCCACATAGGGGTTCGGGATCACATCCCCTCGATGTTTGACGAATTGCGTGAAGATACGTTCAACTTTTTCGATCACAGTCCTCTGTCTGGACCATTAAGTCCGGTTTCGGTGCCGTTAAATTTAGCTATTGAAGGTGACAAGGTTGTAGGCCGAGTAAATTTTGGGGCTTCCTTCGAAGGACCCCCCGGACATGTGCATGGCGGCTGGGTCGCATCTGCATTTGATGAAGTAATGGGTATGGTGCAAGCTCATTTTTCTGAGCCCGGAATGACTGGAAAACTTGCAGTTCGCTATCAGAAACCGACTCCGCTAAATACGGATTTAATTTTTGTGGCGTGGATCGAAAGTATTAGGGGGCGAAAAATAGTCACTCGAGCGGAAGCATTCAATGGAGATGAACAAATAGCAGACGCCGAAGGCTTGTTTATTTCAGTTGATTTTGAGGCGCTTCGATCTTCTTTGAAACAAAAAAGTGGAAACTCTTGATGGCTAGGTCTGCCCGTTAACTACGGATAAAATTTCTGGTCCTATTTTTCTCACCCGCGCAATAGATTGACCGAGGGTTATCGCAAGCTCTTCAAGCGAAGAAGGGTTAGCTTTGGCGATAGCACTTAGGGCATTGTCAGGGATTAGCGAAGAAGGTTCAATTTTCCTGTGTCTTGCAGTCTTGAGTCTCCAATCGTTGAGTACGTTTAGACGCTCTTGGCACGAGACATCAAGATCGATACGAGTCACCGAGCGTGCTTTGTCGAGATAGTCGCTTACTCGTTCTTTTGATGGCGCGAACGGTCCGGCTGTTGCAGTTTGTATTAGAGATAGCCAAGGAGATTTATTCCTTTGTTTAGTTTTTCCTAAGACAGTTCGCTCTTCCGCCCATGTCAAGAAAAGTTGACGTTCAGCTCGTGATATGGCCACATAGAAAAGTCTTCTTTCTTCCTCGTCATCATTATTCAAGGGAACTAACCCCTCTTCGACACCGGCAATTGTTACGTGAGGCCACTCGAGACCCTTCGCTGCATGGAAAGTTGATAGTTCGACCCCCTGACTGCCGTCGTGATAATCCGCTGACCTAAGGGTCTTGAGCCACTGCCGAAAACTAGAGCCATTGGGGTACTGCTCTTCATTATTGTATTGCTGAGCAATTTCGAGGAATTGAGCCTCTGGACCAAAAGTAAAATCAGTTAACAGGTCTGACAGCGTGGTCGAAAAGGATGCACCAGATGTAGCGAGTTGGTCGATGAGATTAT
The DNA here is from genome assembly GCA_905477545.1 of uncultured Acidimicrobiales bacterium. Classification (GTDB taxonomy): domain Bacteria; phylum Actinomycetota; class Acidimicrobiia; order Acidimicrobiales; family Poriferisodalaceae; genus UBA9040. Next base: position 6,661 of record CAJQGN010000128.1, read on the forward strand.
TAACTTGTGGAAGTTTCAGAAGCTCGTTAGATCCCCGCAAACGGTAAGGAATTTTCTGAATTTCGAGATGTCTAGCGATAGTCAACAACTGACCGTTGGTGCGAGTTAAGACCGCATAGCGGGACCATGAGGTTTCCGGCTCTCTGGCGCTGCGAAGGTGATGCGCGATTCCTAAAGCTTCATCCTCTTCATTTTTATACCCGGCAGAAAAAATTTTTGTAGGGGCGCTTTCCCGCTCGCTTCCCGTCTGAGTTTTGCCAATTACTGCGTTTGCTGCCCTAACTATTTCGGGGCTACTTCGATAGTTGCTATCAAGTTTAATAACTTCTGCATTCGGGAAAAAAATGCGGAAGTCATTCAGGTATTGAGCATCAGCTCCATTCCAACCGTAAATGGCTTGATCACCATCTCCAACTACACAGAGGTCCTTTCTGTCTCCTAGCCAGGCTTGCAGAAGTCCAAATTGGGAGCTGTTTAAATCCTGGAATTCATCGACGAATAAGTGTCGAAAAATCCACCGTTGTGCGTTTCGAAATGAAGCTTCTGAAAGTAGCAAACGAGTGCACTCTTCCAGCAGATCATCAAAGTCTAATATGCCTCTTCGTTTCTTGTATTCGTTAAATCGAGTGAATATATCTGCGACTAATTTTGCATGCCTATCGCCTATTCTCCTCCGGCCGGCCCCATGCCGATATTCATCAGGTTCGAGCCGCTGCGCCTTAGCCCAATCGATCTCGGCGGTTACCTGCGCAGGGCGCAGAGTTGAGTTGGACCCAAGGAGCTCAGTAATTGCTGCGCGCCGGTTGCCGAGTACAACAGGCGCTCGGCGACCAGCATCTGCTCGATACTGAGTAATTTGTGCCAGGGCGATGGCATGAAAGGTGCCGACGGAACCTAAATCTCGTATACCCATTCTGGATAAACGATCTTTCAACTGGTTAGCGGCTTGACGGGTGAAAGTTAGAGCGAGCACGTGGCGCGGGTCTGCTGACGCGTCCTCCACTCGACGAGCTATTCTATGAGCTAAAACTCTAGTTTTTCCCGAGCCAGGGCCAGCCAGAATGCATAAAGGTGCTGCTTCGGATTCGACTGCTGCACGTTGCTGGTTATCTAGTTGTTCGATATTTAGCCTAGTCAGCACGTACTGGACGTTATCTGTTCCTGGGAGATATCGGATTGTGGTGCGTATTTGGATACCATCTACCTATGTCGGCGAATGACAGTCCAAGGCTAGTGAGCCTTGTCCCAAGTGTTACAGAAACGCTTGTAGCTTGGGGTGTAGACCCGATTGCATGCACTCGTTTCTGTGAACAGCCTACGTTTTTGCATATGGGAGGGACCAAAGACCCAGACATCGCCGGCATCGTGCGGTTAAAGCCGGACTTAGTCATTATGGATCGAGAAGAAAATCGACAAGAGGACTATTTGAAGTTAGTTGAAGCTGGCGTCGAAGTAGAAGCGGTACATGTCGCATCTCTGGCAGACGTTAGTTCTGAGATCGGTAGGTTAGCGCGTAGGCTGCAACTTGACTGGTCATTTGAAACTCCGGAAGCGTTACCAGATTCTGCAGCCGGAAGCCGCTACCGAGCATTTGTGCCTATTTGGAAACGTCCGTGGATGACTATTGGCCATCTAACTTATGGAGCATCGGTACTTCGCTACTTGGGCGTAGATGCTGAGTTCTCTGATCGAGAGGCCTCATATCCTGTTGTGGGAGATCTGGAAATTCGCTCAGCCTCACTTGATTTTGTGCTTGCTCCGACAGAGCCCTATCCATTTGGAGCTAGGCACCTGGATATGCTTTCCGATTTCGCTCCAGCCTATTTGATTGATGGGCAAGATCTTTTTTGGTGGGGAAGCCGAACGACGGATGCTCTAGGACGATTACGAACGCAGATAGATGAAATTGTTTCAGGTAATTAAGTGAACGTAACCGAACAGGGTTTCGCTCGAAACGGCGAGACTGAAATTTACTACGAAGTTTTTGACCATCGAGGTGTCGAGCTGAAGGGAACAGTTCTTTTTGTAAATGGTCTTGGTAGCCAAATGATCAACTTTCGGGTTGATTGGCTGCGTAAGTTCGCGCAGGCGGGATTTCGTTGCATAAGGATGGATAACCGAGACGTTGGTTTGTCTTCAAAAACTCGAGGAAATCCTCCTATCTTCAGGTCAGCCCTTGAGAGAATGCTTTGCACAGACAAGCCTGCTGTTAATAGTGCATATGAGTTGACCGACATGGCCCAGGACTGTTTGGTCGTCTTAGACGAAACAGCTACGAAGAGGGCACACATCTGGGGTGTGTCTATGGGTGGAATGATTGCCCAAACGTTTGCTGCGATTTACCCGGATAGAACCGAAACATTGACATCGGTAATGTCCACTACCGGTAATCCACTCGTTGGACAGCCAACAAGTGTTGCGTTGGAGGCGTTATCTAGAAATGCAGCAGGAGAAACTCGCGAAGAAATCACAAGTGAATTAGTTCATGCAAGCGAGCTTTATTCTGGTGATTTATTCGATTCGATATCTGCAAGAATAATTATCGAAGAGGCATACGATCGTTGCTACTGCCCTGACGGAATGGCCTTTCAGATGGCTGCCATTGCGTCATCGGGCGATCGTACTGAAATGCTCAAAGCGATTATTGCGCCGACTTTTGTTATCCATGGGAGTAAAGATCCGTTAATAAATTGGGATGGAGGAGAAGCGACAGTGGAAGCAATTCCGAAATCCACCTTCGTTTTGTATGAACACATGGGACATGATCTACCGATACAGCTTTGGGATGCTTACCTTGAGAATTTTTTAGATTTAGTTAAGGTGAATCCATGAAGAGCGAATATGAAATTTCTGAGATCGCTGAGTTGACAGCACTTTATGGAAATGTAAGCGCCAGAGCTCTTACTAAGGAGCTGGACTACATTTCAGCCGAGTACAAACAGCTCATAGAGGCGTCACCATTTATGGCAATAGCTACCGTCGGCGATAGTGGTTTAGATTGCTCTCCGCGTGGAGAAAAAAATAGCGTCGTAGAGGTTGTTGGCGACAAGATGCTCCGTTTCGCTGACCGACCAGGGAACAACCGCTTAGATAGCCTCAGCAATATTGTTGAAGATGGAAGAGTCGCTCTTTTGTTCTTAATACCCGGAGTTACTGAAACTATGCGAGTTAATGGCAGGGCCACGGTGACGAATGATCCGATGTTGCTTAAACATTTCGAGGTCAATGAAAAGCTTCCAATTGTTGTTATTGAAGTAACTGTAGAGTCTGTTTACTTTCAGTGTTCGAAAGCTATTTACAGGGCTGAGCTTTGGGAAACTGAAATAGCGGACCGCAAAAGTTTGCCTTCAAGCGGAGAAATCTTTAAAACAATTGAGAAATCGTCATTTGACCATGAAATTTATGACAAAGAATCGGAAACGCGTTTAAGAAAGAGTTTGTATTAGTCACTTAAATGCAGATCAAAACTCATATATAGGTTTCTTGTGCCAAGGATTATGTAAGTTAACTAAATCAGATTGAGGAGATAATATGGGGCCGTTAACAGGAGTTAGGATCGTGGAGCTGCAGGGTATAGGCCCTGGGCCATTCTGTGGAATGATGCTCTCAGATATGGGAGCCGAGGTAATTCGAATTGATCGGGCTGGAAATGTTGCTGCGCAAACCCCGGTGAGCGCACCGTTAGACGTGCTGGCTCGTGGTCGATCTTCTATCGGCATTGACCTGAAAAATCCTGGCGGAGTAGAAGTTGTCATGAAGATCATTGAAACTGCCGATGGATTAATTGAAGGTTTCCGTCCCGGGGTTATGGAACGTCTTGGCCTAGGACCAGAAGAATGTTTAGAACGTAACCCCAAGTTGGTGTACGGCCGTATGACTGGTTGGGGGCAGGAAGGTCCTTATTCAATGGCCGCAGGCCACGACATAAATTACATTGCGTTGGCTGGTGCTCTGGAGCCGATCGGTAGGAAAGGAGAAGCTCCGGTACCACCGCTGAACTTGGTCGGAGATTTTGGTGGTGGCGGAATGCTTTTAGCCTTTGGTATGGTCTGTGGGATAATTGAGTCTCGCAAGTCTGGAAAAGGCCAGGTGGTTGATGCAGCAATGGTTGATGGTGCAGCAACCTTGATGGCGATGTTCCATTCAATGCGTGCTATGGGCGTTTGGAATGATGAACGAGGAACTAATTTGCTCGATACCGGCAGTCATTTTTATGATGTGTATGAATGCTCAGACGGCTTATATATTTCAATCGGATCGATTGAGCCGCAATTTTATTCTGAACTGATGCGTCTAACTGGGCTTACTGACGATTCAGAGTTCCAAAAACAAATGGAGCGCGAGGAATGGCCGAATCTTAAAGAACGCATAACAGAGGTGTTCAAATCAAAGAGTCGTGATGAGTGGTGCGCAATTATGGAGGGAACCGATGTGTGTTTTGCCCCTGTGCTGACCTTAGAAGAAGCACCTAAACATCCACATAATGTAGAGAGGAATGTCTTTACTGAAATTGAGGGAGTGACCCAACCGAGCCCATCGCCACGATTTAGCAGAACAACGCCCTCCATTCAAGGCCCTCCTGCTCATGCGGGAGAAGACACTAATTCGATATTAGAAAGTCTCGGATTTGATGCTTCAGTTATCCAAAATCTTCGTAGAGATGGAGCAGTAGCTTAAGTTCGAATATGGATATAGAACAGACACCTGAGGGTTTATCACCCAAACTTATTCCCCTGTATGGGGAAGCAATGAAGATTGTCGAAGCCTCGCCGGCTTCAGCATGTGCGTTACTGCGTATGCTTCTGCAGATGTTGATACAAGAACGTGGCTTGCGTGGCCGTGATTTGCATAAAGATATCAACACGTTGGTAGATCGTGGTGCGCCAGTCGGACTATTGAGAGCTTTGGACGCCATCGAATTAGCCGGGAGTGAGTCTCGACAGCCGGGTCAAATAAATCTTGTCAATGGTCACAAAGATGCGCAAAACATGGTCATGTTTTTGCATTTATTTGTAAACCAGATGCCCTAAACGTGCTTGAACAGTCACATATTTTAGGTGCCTGGGTGCTAATAGTTAGTAATGGGTTGGCGGGCGGATGGTCGTTGTTAGCTCATAGAAATAGTCGGTATGACAACCGATTGCTGTGGCGGTTTACTGTCTTGGCCCAGTTCTTGGTTTTTGTGCAAATAGTTCTGGGAGCGGTGCAGATGCGAATTTCTGGAGTGGAGGCGCCGCCTTTCCACGTCCTTTATGGTGTCGTAGCTGCTATGTCAGTAGGAATAATTTATAGTTATTATTCTCAAATGAGGCAGCACGCTAACTTGCTATACGGCTTTGGGGGCCTTTTCATTATGGGCCTAGGTATTCGTGCAGCCTTTATCACAACATAGTTTTTTAGGCGAAAAATGATTAGGCGTTAAGACGCGAAGCAAGCTCGTCGAGTTGATTAGTCAGTTCGATAGGCAGGCGTTGCCCGATCGAAGCGTAATGATCTTGGATTAAAGCCAGCTCAGTGCGCCACTCTTCAGTATCAACTGAAAGGAGAGTCCGTAAGTCATCTTCGGTCAGGTCAAGGCCGCTAATATCTATTGCATCGTGAGTGGGTACCATTCCAATAGGTGTCTCGACTGCTTTGCCGGAGTCGCTGATTCGTTCTAGAACCCATTTAAGAACTCTGGTATTTTCTCCGAAGCCTGGCCAAATAAATTTCCCATTACTGTCTTTTCTGAACCAATTCACGTAGAAAAGTTTGGGAAGTTTAGCGTCGTCTTTCATACCTAGATCCAACCAGTGTCGGAAATAGTCACCGAAGTTGTAGCCGCAGAAAGGTAGCATTGCGAAAGGATCTCGGCGGACTTGTCCAATGGCGCCAGCTGCTGCTGCGGTTTTTTCAGACGACATAACTGAGCCGAGGAATACGCCATGTTCCCAGTCGCGTGCTTCCGAAACTAAAGGCACCGTAGTGGCTCTTCGGCCACCAAAGAGAATTGCAGATATAGGAACTCCATTGGGATCTTCCCAAGCGCTATCCAATGAAGGACATTGGCTCGCTGGTGCAGTAAATCTCGCGTTGGGATGAGCTGCGGGGGACTCTGATTCTGGAGTCCAGGTGTCTCCTCGCCAGTCAGTTAGACGAGCTGGAGCCTCATCGGTTAGTCCTTCCCACCAAATATCGTTGTCTTCTGTTTGTGCGACGTTGGTGAAGACACAGTTACCGGAGAGCGTTGCAAGCGCATTTGCATTTGTGTCCTCTCCTGTCCCTGGCGCTACCCCGAAAAATCCTGCTTCTGGATTGATTGCATAAAGGCGACCATCTTTGCCGAATTTCATCCACGCAATATCATCGCCGACAGTTTCTATTTTCCAGCCGGGAAGAGATGGAATCATCATCGCCATATTTGTCTTGCCGCAGGCAGATGGAAAAGCAGCGGCAACATACTTGGTTTCACCATTAGGAGGAGTAACACCAACAATGAGCATGTGTTCAGCGAGCCATCCTTCATCTCTCGCCATAGTTGAGGCGATCCTCAGAGCGAAACATTTTTTTCCCAACAGAGCATTTCCACCGTAACCAGATCCGTAAGACCAAATTTCTCTTGTCTCAGGGAAATGAACAATGAATTTGTTATCGGCATCACATGGCCATGGAACATCCTGCTGACCGTTGCTTAGGGGAGCGCCTAAAGAATGAACACAAGGCACCCAGTCGCTGTCGCCAAGAACGTCTAAAGCTTGCTGTCCCATTCGCGTCATTATGCGCATCGAAGCAGCTACATAAGGTGAGTCGGTTAGCTGAACGCCGATGTGAGCGATTGGAGAACCAAGCGGTCCCATTGAGAATGGGACTACGTACATTGTTCTGCCAGCCATTGAACCAGCAAAAAGTTGATTCATTTCCAATCTCATGGTGGCAGGGTCGCGCCAGTTGTTGTTAGTTCCGGCGTCTTCTTCGTTCGCGCTGCAAATAAAGGTTCGGTCCTCCACCCGCGCAACGTCGCCTGGGTCTGACCGTGCTAGGAAGCTATTCGGTCGAGATTCTTCGTTGAGTGGAATAAGGGTTCCCTGATCAACCATTAAGGTTGTGAGCGACGCGTAC
>CAJQGN010000129.1 GCA_905477545.1 uncultured Acidimicrobiales bacterium
GCATGGACTGATGCGACTCTTACATGGATAGTCGACGCCGAAGCTGCTGACCCAAGTGCTGCCTATCGGGCTGCCGCAGCTGCTTTTCGGGCTGCTGAACAAGCTGATCCTGGAAGTGAAGCTGCAATCAGATACCGCTCAACTGCCGATGACTACCGAAATGCCGCCTACGCAGATGCAGCAGTTGCCTGGTCAACTTCTGGTGCTTGGGCTTCATCTGCTCAAGCATGGGCTGCTGCAGGCAAACTGTGGTCGAGCCGTTCAGAGGCAAGTGCCCAGGCTGCTGCTGAAGCTGCTGAGGGGGCGGCTGCTCAAGCTGCTGTTGAAGCAGCTACTCGGCCAAATACTTATAAGCCACCCGAATAAAGTATGTTTCGAGTTTGCTGACTAAGTCCCTACACCAGCTTTCATTTATTTCAACTGTCGGTAACAGTCAGCGATGAGCTATCAGAGATTAATTGATTGAACTCATCAGCAAGCAATCGGCCTGACTCCACTGTTCTCGCATTCCACAGAATTAGTCATGCTACCGTCGTCTAATTATTGGCAGTATTCGCAGACATGGAGGAAACATGCTTCGAGATTTAAATAACAAAGTCGCCTGGATCACGGGTGCTGGAACCGGGATAGGCGAAGGCTCAGCAGTTGCGCTTGCTGAAGCTGGGATGCACGTGGTTCTCTCTGGTCGCCGTCGAGAAAAACTCGAAGAGGTAGCCCAACGTTGCTTAGGTAAAGCTAGCGTCGAGTTACTTGATGTAGCTGACAAAGACGCTGTAGCCAAAGTAGCTGCGCGAATTATTGAAACTCACGGCCGCATCGACGTTTTAGTGGCTTCAGCGGGCATTAATGTGAAAGAGCGCAACTGGCATAATGTGAGTGTTGAAGATTGGGATCAGGTAGTACGCATTGACTTGGACGGCGCTTTCTATTGCTGCAAAGCTGTTCTGCCAACTATGAAATCGCAGGGTGAAGGTCTTATAGTAAATATCTCCTCGTGGGCAGGCAAGCACGTCCATATTTTGACCGGGCCGGCGTATACCGCTGCCAAACACGCCATGAATGCTATGAATGAAAGCATTAACATGGAGGCAGGCATATTCGGAGTGAGAGCTTGTGCCGTATGCCCAGGTGAAGTTGCGACACCTATTCTGGATAATCGGCCAATTCCTGTATCTGCTGAGGACCGAGCCAAGATGGTGCAGCCCGAGGACTGCGGAGAACTGATCCGTTTTCTAGCGCAACTGCCAAATCATGTATGCATTAATGACGTAACTATCAGCCCGACTTATAATCGGCAGTACGCTGCGGACGCGCAAACATATTTACCATCCTCTTAGGAGCTGTGGTTTTGCAACGCTACGAAACAAGAAACCTCATTGAAATGAGATACTTTCTTTTCACTAAACGTGAGAATCTTCATAAATCTGACGTTTCATGGCTTTGTTAGTACACGCCGTTCGGATCAGAACGTCAAAACTACGTCAGCGTAGCCGCTAAGAGATACAACCGCTGCCGGTCCGGCCCAATTCAGTTCGTAACCGCCTACGAGAACTTCGTCCGCATTTTCTGGACTCACGCCTACGACTCTCTGACTACCGCCAGAACAATGAACAGCTTGAGCGCCTGTCACTAAAGTCTTCAAGAATTCAGCAGCAGTACCAGCAGCTTCACCAACTTTTCCGTCAATGTTCATTATGTAGTCAGTCTGAAGTAATCGGACCGCATGCGAAGCGAAGAAAACGTTGACCAAGTGACCATCTTGAACTGCTTGAGCTGCGCAGGCAATGCCTACCACACATTTGCGTGGGTCAATTTCTGGGTCCGTGGATATCATTATAAAATAACTCTTAGGCATCTTATGACCTTAACTAAGAAGCCCCCTTGGATAGCGGTCTTGGAGATCTTTGTCCGGAATGGCAATGGGCATTACTGAGCATTTAGGGCCGGGCTTACTTCTATCTCAATCAGGAACCTCTGTCTAATTCCCGGCAGTAGATGTGTTAGTAGCGCGAGAGTGGAAATATTCTGCGTGGCGATTCAGACCAACAAGATTTGCTTCAATATTGCGTTCAGCAAACTTCGCTATAACAGCATCTAACGCAAAAACTGCCGAGGTATCCCATATACGCGCTTCGCTCAAATCAATTTCCACACGTTTTACTTTCACGGAGTCATAGTCGAAGGAGTGAACTAAGTCATTGGTCGATGCAAAAAATAATTCACCTCGGACTGCGTAAAGACGCTCGACGTTGTCCGGATCGACGCAGCTAGTAACTTTCACTACTCCAGATACATGCCGGACGAAGAAGACTGCCGAAAGCAGCACTCCGAAGCCAACGCCGTATGCAAGGTTTTCGGTCACGACAACGATCCCGATAGTCGCTAACATTACGGCTGTCTCTGACTTCGGCATCCGGCGCAGAGTCGACGGCCGCAAGCTTTCCCAACTGAAAGTACCTATAGCTACCATCACCATCACTGACACAAGTGCAGCCATCGGAATACGGGCCACAATGTCACCAAAGACCAAGATCAGAACAAGCAAAAAGACGCCAGATGCAAGCGTGGAGAGTCGGGTCCGCCCTCCGGTACGGTAATTAATCATTGACTGCCCGATCATCGCGCAACCAGCCATTCCTCCCAAAAATCCTGTGAAGACGTTCGCTATCCCCTGCCCTCTTGATTCTAAGTTTTTGTTGGAATCCGTATCCGTCAAATCGTCAAGTAGCTGAGCAGTCAACAAAGATTCAAGCAGTCCTACCAAGGCCAAGGTCAGCGAAAATGGAAGAATTATCAATAACGTCTCAAGGTTAAATGGCACGTCAGGAAGGTTAAGGAAAGGAAGCGAACTTGGAAGTTCACCCATATCTCCGACCGTCGGCAAGTCAAGGTTAAATATTGTTGCTACTGCGGTCAAAACCGCTATGGCTATTAAGGGCGCAGGAATGCTCTTCGTCATGACTGGCAGCCCGTAGATGATGAGTAAGCCAAAGAGTATAAATAGGACATTGAGGTACAACTGACTGGAATTCGAGTGGCCATCATTAAGTAAGATATGTGGAATCTGTGCCATGAAAATTAACACCGCTAAGGCATTGACGAAACCAAGCATCACCGTTCTTGGAACAAATCGCATTAGGGACCCAACTCCCAAGTACCCGAAACCAATTTGGATGAGGCCGGCTAACACAGTAGCTGCGAGTAGATAACCAGTTCCATATTCAGCTACTAGCGGCACAACAACAAGAGCCATTGCCCCAGTTGCGGCTGATATCATTCCTGATCTTCCGCCTGTCATGGAAATAATTATTGCGATCGAGAATGATGCGTATAAGCCGACTTTGGGATCAACTCCTGCGATGATAGAAAAAGAAATGGCTTCAGGAATAAGCGCCAAAGCTACTACGAGGCCCGATAGAAGGTTCACTCTTGGATCTGCAAGCCATTGGGTTCGGTCGGTCGAAATCACGCGACTACGAAAGCTCATGAGACTTTTAGACATTGTTATCGCCCTTAGGAAGTTTCGAAAAACGCCTAGATCAGAAAGGGCGCATGGCAAGGATACGCTCTAAAAACAGTCGGTGACTGTGACACTTGTCACAGTCAGTAACTAAATCTTCCAGGGAACATCAACTATTAAGACCCCAGAAGAGTCAGGAAGGCGAAACATCAAAAACTTGCTTCGTCGGAAGCTCGGAAGGCCTATTGCGAAATCCATCCGATAGTTTGCGTGGCTCATAAATTATAGGGGACGCGAGATGGTCGCAGCCCCTTTGCTTATACGCGTGGCTCTGTTGTTGCCGTAATCTCGATTTCAATTTGCCCCACAACAAGTGGCGCACCAACAGTGGTTCTACAAGGGTATGGAGGTCTAAAAACATCCTGAAAGACTTCGTTCCAAATACTAAAGTCGTCAACATTGGTCAGGTGAGCATTAACTTTGATTACGTGATCTAACGACAGTCCAATGTCTGCAAGGATTAGGCCAAAGTTTTCAAGTGTAACTCGAGCCTGAGTAGCGATATCTCCATCGCTTACCTCAAAGGTGTTGAGGTCGATTGCAGTCATTCCGCTGAATACGTAAAGATCGCCAACCTGTATAGCTGTAGCGTTTTTTATATCGTACTTTGCAAGTGCGGCAGCCGCTGATGCTGATGAGTGAACAATAGTCATAGGAAGACCTTACATCTAAAGGTTCGAATGGGAGAGAGGTTCTCACATCCGCATGGATAGAACCAAAATGTTGCCTTTTCGTGACTTGGCTGAGAGAAGATCAGGACGATAATGTTCCAGAAATGAAGTTCTAAAGTCTGACCTCTATCAATGCCTAGCTATGTATCTGACAATTCGGTTTGCGGAGCACACGAGACGTGGACACAAATTAGAATATTTACCGCGTACGATGGCCTATATGAATACCGAACCTCAGAAAGAAGCCTCCGAATGGGGCATTGACGATATTCAACCGGGTTCGAAGCGAGTCGGTCCTCCATCCGAACTTCCACCGATAGACATGGGCTGGTTAAATCCAGGTTATGAACCGACTGCGTTGTCCTACTCACCGCAGCCAGAAATCCTGTCTGAGGAGATTGACCAATCCAATTCATCTCAAATGCAGGGAGCTAACCGGTCGCCTCTCAAGGCTCCCAAGCGAGCAAAATTAGCGAAGACCAAACAAAGCAAAGTCGCAAACGACGTTTATTCCCCCATTAAGACTGATACCGGAGTGAAACGGGGACTTATTGTACTCCTGTTGTTGTTGATCGCATCGGCGGCTACGACTGCCCTCGTCTTCTAGTTCACAGCAAATTATCGCTAGCCAATCGCTAGCTGGCCGAGGTCGTGGACAATGAGCAACAGACAGACAAGACTTCTACTTGGCTACTATCGAACCATCTGGGTCCCTATAAGCAACAACATCAGTTTGTTCTATCTAACAAGGACAAAATTACTTCCACGCACCTACCAGGCTGTTGCTCCTGTATAAAGTGCCCTGCATCCTCAATAATAGTGTGTGGCTGATTTTTTGCGCCTGCCACTCTTCCAGACAAAAGGCCT
>CAJQGN010000130.1 GCA_905477545.1 uncultured Acidimicrobiales bacterium
CGCCTTTTTGGCCCCATCCTGTTTCTGGGTTACTTGTTGTGCAAGAGTGTAAGTAACCGTGTCTATATCGGGGCTAATAGCCAGGCCATGCAGTCTAAAGTCATCTGCGACGTTGATGATCGCCGTAATTGAGTCAGGAGGACGTACCTGGGAGAGACCGCGCAAAAACTTTGCCGCCCCGACGCCACCTGACATCACAACAGTTTTAGACATATGCCATGGATCCTAACTGGGCCGTTTCTGAACAAGTATTCGATTGATGAAGCTTTCGAGCCTATTTGTAATCGAATCCCAGCTGTATCGGCTGCTGCCGAAGGCTTTTCCCGCTCGCCCGAGGGTGCTCCTAAGATTTGAATCATCTAAGAGTCGACTAAGAGCAGACTCAAACTCGAGGTAATTCCCGTAGGCGAGACCGCCAGAACTATCCATTATGTGCCCGTTTGTCGCCCCGCAGTGTTTATTGACCAGCACGGGCTTATTGGCTTCCCACGCTTCAAAAATAACTAGCGAAAAAGATTCCATTGCAGAGGGGTTGATGAGAAGATCAGCGCCTCTTAGTAAACCCCATTTCGTGTGATCACTTGCATTTTCGACAACACGGATATCGTTGTCTGAAGGAATTTGAGCATTATTTTCGCCGAGGAGCACAAGCTGGTAGTCGGTCTTTGTTTGGGTGCAATAATGTTTCCAGAACTGAGCGAGTGAAACGGTGCCTTTGGCATGTTCAATTCGTCCGATGCAGATGATGTAGGGGCGACTAGGATCTAGGTGAGCTTCTGTTTGAGCTTCTAATGAGTCTCCTTGTTTTACATCAATGCCCCAGCCCAGAACAGTTTGTGGGAGGTGAGCGATGGGGTGAACACTCTCGAGAAGTTTTCGCTCAGCGGTACATCCATATATGAGTCCCATGGTTGAAGAAAGCATTTCTCGCACTCTTGAAAGGCGAAGGAATGGCTCATCATGTGCTGCAGGCACTATTAGCGAGCGTTGAGCAACCGTTGGCAGTACGGCAATTGTGGACCAGAAAAGGTATGGTCCAAATATTATTAAGTCTGCCTCGCTATTGGCCACGCCATCTCTTAGCGCAGTGCTTACAGGTCCTTGATGATGAAAAAACGCATCTTGTGTTGCGACGTCAATGGAGCTAGGTGATTGTTTAACTTTTTCGTTAAGTTCCGACCAGGCGGAACTTCTGCCTGAGTCGACAAGGTATTTTTTGATCGCTAACTCGCCGACATGAGATATTCCGGGCTCTTCACTGTTAGACCAGGTTAAAGAGGAAGATGCGCAAGTAGCGTGAACGGTAATGTCCCAGCCCAGTGTTTCAGCGAGCTTTGACGCAGTTGTTCCAAGGGCATTCTCGGCGCCGCCTCGCGATCCATATCGTGGAATAACAAAATCAATTTTCATAGTCGCCCATTGAGTTAATAGCTGAAAAAAATTTAGATGCGGTGTAGTTCTCAGAAAATTTTGCTGCTCTTTGTTCTCCTGCAGCGGTCATAGATTTAGAAAGATTTTGATCAGTTATGACGCGCTCGATAGCTGTGGCGACAATGATCGGAGACTTATTGTTTATTAACAAACCTGCGTTTCCTAGGGTCTCTGGAACCGCTGCAGCGTTGTACGCGATGACGGGAAGTCCCAGCTTCATGGCTTCAAGAATCGGTACGCCGAAGCCTTCGTGGTCACTCAAACAGCAAAAGACTTGAGCTGAAAGGTATTCTGTGGCTAGTTGAGTTTCAGTCACGCGACCTGTGAACGTTACAACGTCTTCAAGCGCTAGTTGGCTTACTAATTTAGTTAGATAAGAGTAGTAGCTAGTAAAACTGGTGTCACCGACGAATCTCACTTTAACGTTGGGAATCTTTGTTCGTAAAAGAGCTGCTGCAGCAATAATGTCTTGGAAAGCTTTATTTGGGGCTATTCGACCAACAAAAAGTATTGTTGGATCATCCAGAGGTTTCACAGTCATAACCGGTTTGCTGATTCGGATGGGTAACGGCACAACTGACGTGTTGGTGAGTCCAAGTCCGTTTAGTCTCGACGCATTATAGGAACTATCACATATTGCGATTTGAGCGCGTTCGGCTAATAGTTTGAGTTCACGTTCTGCACTTAGAAGGTCGCTTGCTAGAGCGCCGTCCCAGTTGATTACTTGTTCCGACGGGGTGAAGTTGTGGAAAATTAGAGCGAGCGGTTCAGCTCTATCCAATATGAACTGGGCGCAAGTTGAGGCCTGCGCCACATGGTACAGAAGGAGAGTGTTTTTTGAATGGTGAGATAGCCCTTCCATCTCGTTAAACGAATGCGTGAGGTTTTGAGTTTCGTTGTTTTCAAGGCTTACGAATATTTCTGACGAAATATTTTTTTCTAGAAGCTTCTTCCGAAGCCAAAGCGTGTAGTCGCCGATGGCATCACCTTTAATTAAGGTAGGTACAAACTGGTGTACTGAATCCCAGATCACGGTGAGCCCAGTAAGTCGAAGAACTCTTTGGTGAATTGATTCGAGGTCGTTTCGCGATCGAAGTAAGCCGCACGCTTGACACCCGCCATGCGAAGTCTCCCTTTGAGACTATCCTCTTTGCTTAGCTTGTCGAGAGCAGCTGCGATTGTTAAAGGGTGCTTATCATTTAGAAGCAAACCTCCCTGTCCAACGGTTTCGCCCACAGCAGATGAGTTGTATGCGATTACAGGAAGTTGGTGGTGCATAGCTTCGACGACGGGAACGCAGAAGCCCTCGTGATCCGAAACGCAAAGAAAAATGTCAGTGCCTTGATAGAACGCTACTAGTTGTTCTTGGCTGACGGATCCGTGAAAAGTCACGTGGTCATCCATATCTGCGTGCGCTACGACCGCGTCTACCATTTTCCGATAATTTGGCGGCCCATTCGTTCCTACGATGTGGAGGTGCGCATCATTTTGGTATACATCGCGAAATGTGCGAACAGCGGCTATCAAATCATGGTGAGCTTTGTTAGGTGCTATTCGACCAACGAACAGTATTTGTAGAGCTGATTTTTTCTTGTTTATAGATTTTAAAGTTGAAGCATCAGGGTTGGCTGAAGCTATGTCAAAAAGTACCGGAATCGTAGTCGTCGACTTGTAGCCCAGGGAATCTAGTTCCGACTTGTTGAAATCTGAATCACAGATCGCGTGCTCGCAGACGCTCGCTAGTCTCCTCATTTGATCGCGCCCCAGCTCTACTTCTGCTTCGAGCAGACCATCCCATTTTCCTATAAATTCGACAGGAGTTATGTTGTGGTAGTTAATAAATTTACGTCCGCCATGTTGTGCCCACCGATCAGCCATTGGGCTTCCGATAGAGAACTGGTAAATGAGGGCATCAGCGTCTGCTGGTAATTGGTCAATATAAAAGGTTTCGCCAATGAGGTCTGGGTGCCGAAACATGGAAAATATGTCACTGTCGTATCCAGCTGCTCGAAGAAGCGAACGGACGAAAAGAGTATGGTTTCCGACCGCATCGCGAGGCGAGATTGTAGGAACCAGCTGATGGACCGAAATAGTCACTTTAGGATTGCCATGATTACAGCAGTTGACTGATCTGAGGCAACAGAGACACTAATATTTTGTGCGTGCTCGCGGTTGAGTAAATGAACCCATGTTTCTGGATGAAGAGGACGGCCATCGAGAAGATCAGAACCTACGGCTCCTAGAAGTTCTTCCCAGTATTTAGGCAACGTAATGATGATTGCGATTTGAGCACCAGGCGCACACTTGTCAAGCGCTTTTCGAAGCGTTCGAAGTTGTTCGTTGAGGCTCAGTCGATCTGTCATACCCGTCAAGATGAGTCCAGAGAGAGACTCATCTGGCAACACGTTGAGGTGATCCGTGGCTAATTCGTATCTGAGTTCGAGGTCGCCGTTCACGGTCGTTACTGTTGGCCCCACCCCGTAAGCTGATTGCCCGGGGTTTTGCAATGAGCGAAGTAGATCGAGATCAACTGAATCGGTCATCAATATCCTGCCGGTTACTGAGGACATGGCTGTGACTATTTCTGCACGTAGATCATCAGTGAGCTTAGCCCCAGAAAAGCCGGCTAATAGCTCTTCGCGCTCGATGGTGTTCACATCAAGGGAATCTTCGAGAGCAGTTAAGCGGCGGCTAAGTTGCTTGAGAGATGCATCTAAGAGCCTCAAAGGCCGGGTGACGTGAATGCCTAAAACAGTGATTTGTTGCGTGATGTGTCGATGATAAAAGTATGTCAGTCGTCTTACACCATATTTTACTTTACGCCCTAAACGAGATTGACTATCGATGGGGACCACAGGGTCGACGTAGGATGCCAGTTCGATGCCTCGGATAGATTCTTCTATCCCTTGCTGACTGGCTGAATCTGGAAGCCATCTCCGGAATTCTTCATCGAGAGTGCGAAGTAGAGCCCGCGGGTAATCGCCGCTAGCAGCTCTGATTTGTGCTTCATTTTCTATTTCAGCGACCACCGACGCAATGAAGTCTGCATCGCTTTGAGGTTCGGTCATTTTTTGGCCCCTCCAGAGGCCTGATG
>CAJQGN010000131.1 GCA_905477545.1 uncultured Acidimicrobiales bacterium
GAAACTTTTACGGTTATATCTCAGCGACGAGACGCAGTTCCGATATTGCTAGTGATCGATCACTTACTTGACCGAAGTTTCGAAATAGAGATGGATGAAGAAATCTACGACGCTGCTGCTGGCGCGAACGCAGAATACCGAACACGTCAATTTAGGTATGGGTACACATCGATGGTGACTCCTAATTCCACTTATCACCTTAATCTGGACACTCTTGGACGAGAGTTACTAAAGCAACAACCCATTACTGGCGACGTGAATTTGGCTGATTATCAAACGGAACGCACATGGGCCACTGCGGCAGATGGAAAGCAAATACCCATTAGTCTTGTATGGCGTCCAGATCGCGTGGACGGGCCTGCACCTACTGTCGTTTATGGGTATGGCTCCTACGAAGCTGTTATGCCAGCCTCATTCTCATCAGCGAGACTGTCGCTGCTTGATCGAGGAATAATCTTCGCCATGACTCATGTGCGTGGCGGCGGTGAGTTAGGCAGGGATTGGTATGACGACGGGCGTCTTGGAAATAAACAAAATACATTTACCGATTTCTCTGTGTGTGTAAGACATCTTGTAAACAGCAGTTTTTCCGCAGCAGACCAAATTATCGCACGAGGCGGAAGCGCAGGCGGTCTTCTTATGGGAGTACTCGCAAACCAAGAACCTGAGCTTTTCGCTGGAATAGTGGCTGAAGTGCCTTTCGTGGACAACGTCAACACAATGCTCGATCCAAGTATTCCGCTTACGGTAACTGAATACGACGAATGGGGCGATCCCAATAGTTTTGATGCATTTAAGTGGATGTGTGCTTACTCACCGTACGAAAACGTAATTTCTCAGAACTACCCGCCCATGTTAGTCACAGCCGGGTTAAACGATCCGAGAGTTCAGTATTGGGAACCAGCCAAATGGGTGGCAAAACTTCGAACGGCAAACACATCTTCCAATATTTTGCTGCTTAAGACAGAAATGGGTGCTGGTCACGGCGGACCATCGGGACGTTATAACGCTTGGAGAGACGAGGCCTTTGTGTTCTCATTCATTCTCGACTGTCTTGATACGTCAAAGCCTTCAAAAAATTAAGGCACCGATTGCGCAAAGCATGAAGGCTCCATTCCTCAGTAGAGACCATACGCCGATAGGTTTAACTGCCAGACCTCCAAAACAAGCGCATACAGGTCTTTCACTTTTGGGAAGACGCAGTGCCTTGATCAGCACAGCGGAGAAAACAGTCAGAGATACTAGCCCCGCCCATATGAACAGAGTGGATTGAAATCCAACTACCAGAAAAGCCCCCACTATTATTTCAATGGGCGCAACGATAGGAATCACTAATCTCGGTACTCGCAATAATTCAGCCGCCATTGGCCATTTTCTGTCTCGCAATTTAAGGGTGCCCGAACTTAAAAATATTAGCCCGAACACTACTCGACTAATGAAGCCCAAAAAGAACGATGACTCAAGCACTGTTAGTAGTTACTTAAACGTTCCGTATCCGCCTTTAAAAAATAAAAGCGGCTCTTTATCTTCGCCAGCTGCGATCTCGATGACTCGACCTATGACGATGTCATGGTCGCCACCATCATGAATAATTTCGATTTTACAATCTATATAAGCAACTGAACCCTCAATTATTGGGGACCCCGAGGGCCCCGGGCGCCAATTCACTCCTTCGAATTTGTTCTCAGAACGACTCGCCATAACTCCGCAAACCTCGAGCTGATCCAAGGCCATGACGTTTACACAAAAAACACCGGCCTCCTTTATCGCTAGCCAAGAACTAGAATCCTTACTCGGAAGAAAAGCCACAAGCGGCGGATCTAAGGAAACTGATGTAAAAGAACCTATTGCCATTCCAACAGGCGTTCCTCCATTGACTGCGGTTACTGCAGTAACGCCTGTAGCGAATTGTCCCAAAACGTTTCTAAAATCACGTGAATCAAATTCAGTCATAGATTCTTATTATTAACAGCTTTGCACGCCCAACATCACTTCAAATCTTTGCATTCTCTGTTTAGGTGTCGACTAACATTGTCTCATGACTCGACTTGGAGCTCCTCCGTTACCCGAAGGATTTGTGGCTTTTGTAAAGCGTGACTGCCCCACTTGCGAGCTCGTCGAAGGCGTACTTGCGGACATTGCCGACCGCACAAACATTACGGTGTACACGCAGGACGATCCGAATTTTCCATCTGGTCTAAATAATTTAGTGGACGATAACGACCTCTTTTTTTCTTGGCATCACGAGATTGAAACTGTTCCTACACTGCTAAGAGTTACCTCCGTCGGTGAAACAAGTCGCGTTGTCGGATGGGACCGCGCTATCTGGGAAGAGTTCACAGGGCTTCAAAATTTAGGTTCCGACATCGCTTCCTTTCGACCAGGATGCGGTTCTCTTTCAGTCGACCCTAATTTAGCTGGTTACTTAGAAGCAAAGTTCAGCGGCTCATCACTAATTGGGCGTCGAATCGAGTTTGCGGCATTAGAAGATTCTCACGAAGCAATGTTTAACCGCGGTTGGACTGATGGTTTACCAGTAATCGCTCCGACTGAGGAAAGAGTATTAGCCATGCTCGCTGGGACAAAAAGACTTCCAAGCGAAGTCATCGCCTCGGTACCTCCAGATCTCGCCGCATGCACGGTTGAAAAAATAGCAATCAACGCCGTGATGGCTGGGTGTAAGCCAGAATATTTACCGATCGTGCTAGCCGCAGTAGAAGCAATATGCAACGAAACTTTCAACATGCACGGACTTTTAGCCACCACGATGCCTCATGCTCCTGTGCTAGTTGTTAACGGCCCTATCGCAGAGCAAATCGGAATGAACTCTGGTGGTAACGCATTCGGGCAAGGAAATAGAGCGAACAGCACCATCGGTAGAGCGGTTCAACTAGTTGTAAGGAACGTAGGCGGCGGTCGACCTGGCGAAGTTGACAGAGCAGCTCTCGGCTCACCAGCCAAAGTTGGTTTCTGTTTTGCCGAGCGAGAGGCAGATTCTCCTTGGGAACCCATATCTACCATGTATGGGTTCCCCAAAGGAACTAACACCGTCTTAGCTTTTCCCGGAGAATCGCCCCACAATATAACTGACCAAATTTCGAGAGATCCAGAATCCTTAGCTCGTACTTTCGCCGTCAATCTACTAGGAATACAACATACGAAACTGGTTTTGGGTTTCGACGCTATTTTGGCGGTCACACCTGATCATTCAAGAATTTTCGCAGAGGCCGATTGGTCGCGCCAGCGTCTAACAGATCGAATTGTCGAATTAACTATCCGACCGGGGAAAGATTTGGTTCGAGGCGCAAATGGAATTGCTGAGGGTGTCTCAGCGGATTTTCAAGAGCTTGAGTTACCAAAGTTCCGCCAAGGTGGTCTACATATTGTGCATTGTGGTGGCGGAGCAGGCTTGTTTTCAGCGATAATTGGAGGGTGGGTAAACGGAGACATGGGCTCAACACCAGTATGTGTAGAAATCACTCCATAACTTAGGAGACATAAATGACTAAAGTTCTCGATCCAACGAACGAAACTAAACCAACTGAAATTCCGCGCGTGGAGCGACCATCTTCTTTAAAGGGATTAACAGTCGGCTTACTGGACATAAGCAAACCTCGAGGCAACCGATTTTTAGATCGTATTGAGGAGCGCCTTACTGAACAAGGCATAAAAGTTTTGCGTTTCAAAAAACCGACTTTCACTAAACCAGCACCGGTAGATTTACGTCACGAAATATCGACAAAGTGTGACGTTGTAATTGAAGCATTAGCTGATTGAGGCAGTTGCACGTCATGCAGTGTGCATGACATTACCGATTTAGAACGACGAGGCATTCCAGGAGTTTTCGTAGCGACTACTCAATTCATCGATGGTGCTGAAGTCCAGGGTCGAGCCCTTGGCTTTGACCCAGCCGCTGTTTGGGTAGAACATCCGATCCAGGATCGCACTGACGATGAAATGATCATCATCGCCGACAAAGCCATCGATGAGTTAATCGAAGCTCTTACCCAAGCGTAATTCTTGGCCGTTAAGTGCCGCGTAAATTAGTCCATCCGCTATTAGGGCTGCCACTAGCTTGTCAGCTCTAATAGTTTCTTTAGCGATTCCCATTACACATTCTGCGTTTGCATAAGATACTGGACCATCGGACAACGCTTTTAATAGCTTGCCTCGTGCTTGCCGGTCGCTCCCGCTAAACGGTTTCTGTGAGGAGCTAACTCCGGCGCTTCCAATAGACGGGTCTGGTCCCAGTCCCTGCCATGAGCACCATTCAAGAACTGGGCATTGAGAACATTTAGGTTCATGTCTCTTGCAGATAAGGGCGCCTAGGTCAAAAAGGCCTTGATTCCATTCCCAGGTTCGCCCCGAAGGGATCAAGCTGTCTGCCGTAGATTGAGCAGTTTTGTTTGTAAGTCGCGACCCCGACCAGCGTGCAAGAATTCTTCCAACGTTTGTATCAACCACGCCAATGTCAATTTCGTATGCGAAACAAAGAACAGCTCTAGCTGTATACGGACCAACTCCAGGCAGAGTAAGGAGTGTTTCGAGGTCTCTAGGTATTACCGAACCATGTTCAGTCACAACTATCCGCGCAGTCCTGTGGAGGTTAACCGCTCGTCTCGGGAAACCAAGACCACTCCAGGCTTTAAGAATCACATCTAAGGGTGTCTCTGCGAAATCATTGATATCTGGCCAAGAAGCGACAAAATAGTCGTATTTGGGTACAACACGTTCAACCTGAGTCTGTTGCAACATCACTTCTGACAGTAATATTTTCCATGGATCCCGAGTCGCCCTCCAAGGCAACAGTCGTCGCTCTCTTGATGACCATCGTGTGAGAGCTTCTTCTCGATTGGCAGAAATTTTCACGAAGCTAAACTCCCTAACTACCGATATTCATCTGCAATAAATCAGATTAGTTACTAATAAACTACTGTTACTTATGAAATCAAAACTGGTTACTAGTGAACTTCTCGCATAGCCTTTCATTTATCCCATCTCAATACTCGGTGAAGGACTCCCGATGACCGCACCTGACATGCAAGCAGCTTCTGACGCCTTAGCTTTAGGTATCGACGTGATCAACAAAGCGGTTAGTAGGGCTGCTTCGTTACCCGATATAGATGACCACCAAAGTCTTTTGTATGACATAGCTCATGCAGCCTCAGCCATAGACATTAGTAGGTCTCTACTCGACTACGGGTCAAAAGGAATCAATGAAGGACGCTTAGCCTGTGCTTTCATCGCTGACACAATTGCTGATCTGAATACAAAACTTTTCGGTCGAGAGGCTTCCTGGGGAGTTGACGTTAATTCGTTACAAAACGCTCACACGTTTATTTCTACTTATCGCTCTCCTGAGTTTGTGTCTGAGCTTGCCACACTTCAGGCGCCGAATCACCTTGACCAAGAATTTGAAATGGTTGCTGATACTTTTCGACGGTTCGGCGAAGACAAAATCGCTCCTCAAGCTGAACATATTCACCGCGAAGACACTGATATACCCGAAGATATTATTCAAGGGTTAGCGGAGCTTGGATGCTTCGGCCTTTCCGTGCCAGAGGAGTACGGAGGATTCGCAACTGGCAGCGAATCTGATTATCTAGGCATGGTCATTGCGACCGAAGAACTCTCTAGGGCCTCTCTGGGCGCCGGTGGCTCCCTAATCACTCGCCCGGAAATCTTAACCCGAGCACTTGAACGCGGTGGGACCGAGGAGCAAAAGAAAGAGTGGTTTCCAAAGATAGCTACTGGAGAAACTATGGTTGCGGTCGCAGTTACCGAGCCGGACTATGGAAGTGATGTAGCGAACTTGAAGGTCACCGCGACAAGAGTAGATGGCGGCTGGCATATAAACGGGGTAAAGACATGGTGCACTTTCGCTGGCAGAGCAAACGTTTTGATGCTTCTGGCTCGAACGGACCCTGATCGGAGCAAGACACACAAGGGATTGAGCTTGTTCATTGTTCCAAAGCCTCAGGCGGCTGGACATAGCTTTGAATTTGACCAGGAAACTGGTGGGTCAATGGAGGGTCGGGCGATTCCAACCCTCGGATATCGGGGCATGCATAGCTTCGAAATAGCCTTCAATAATTGGTTTGTTCCGTCAGAAAATCAGATTGGATTAGAAGAAGGCCTCGGTAAAGGCTTTTATATGCAAATGGCAGGGTTCGAAAATGGCCGGCTTCAAACAGCAGCTAGGGCTGTAGGTCTTATGCAAGCTGCTTACGAAGAAGCACTCAACTATGCAGAGAATCGAGCAGTTTTCGGCTCCTCCCTGTCCGAATATCAGCTGACGAAAACAAAGCTAGGGCGAATGGCTGCGATCATACAAGGGTCTAGGCAATACAGTTACAGCGTTGCCCAGATGATGGCCAAAGGGGAAGGCACGCTCGAAGCATCCATGGTGAAGGCTTACGTTTGTAAAGCTGCCGAATGGGTAACCCGTGAGGCGATGCAAATTCACGGTGGATTCGGGTTCGCTGAGGAGTACAAAATCAGTAGACTTTTCGTAGATGCACGCGTGCTTTCTATCTTCGAAGGTGCCGATGAGACACTTTGCTTAAAGATGATCGCTAAGCGTCTGCTTGCTAACGCATCTTAACGCGTTCAGAATGCAGGACGAAGCAATTCACTAGCTACCGAGCAGTCAGCTCGCATCGGAAGCCCGGCTGCAAATAGGCCCTTAGGCCCAATAATCGCGTCAGCGAGGCTTAGCGGCATAATTCTTCCTCTGCTTGGAGAGCATCTTCGTTGGGCAGACGTTTCTTTACAAGTTCAAAAATTGGCCCAGGGAGGGCTCGGCCTTCACCCACTACGACCCATACGTCAACACCAAAAAATTAGCTGTAGACGCTGCAGCTAATCCTGACGAGGCAGTAACTATCCCGTCGGGGCCGACTGCCGCTGCTTCAACAAGAACAACGTCCGATGTCGCGCAAGCTTGACCAATGGACGTCAACGGTAACTCAGTAACTTGCACGCCCTTTGACATCAAATTTCTAGCGTACCCGCTACCTTCGCCATAGGCATCTAACACTCGAACAGAGATATCAGGCCGCTCATACAATTTACTGCCCTCTATCTCTGGCCATCCGATCAGACTCAATATTGCGTTTTCGGGCAACGACGAAGCTACTTGCTTAGAGGTCAGGTCTTCACCTAGCAGATCCGCTCGAAACTTCGTGCAGTTTCGAGCGGATCTGAAGAAATAAGAACGCGCGTTACCAAAGTCCAAACCGCTCCTGCGTAAGGGTGGTGGCGCACAATTCAACGACAAGCATTCATTAATTCTGCTGGTTCTCCCCGTAACGAACTGAACGCATCAGCTGTTTCGACCGCTAATAAAGTTTGGTCAACACCACCCGCACGGGCTACGTATCGGAGACGTTCAATAGGGTGCATCAAAAAACGATGCCATACTATGCGCTCTCAGCTAGGACGATTGCTCAAGATGCGCTATTTTTTTTATGTGCCTAATAATCCGCGTTCAACAACAACCCTCTCAACGATCAATGGTGAGAGCCAGTCACTCGAGCAGTGGTTGACGACGTTCAATTTACTTTGCGTAGTTATCGATCCCTATACTTACCAAAGCGGTTGGATCATTCCCACGGCCGATCGTATTTTTTCGCACTATAGGGAAGCTAACGTGCGTTGTGCTTTCGTCGTCACCGGTAGCGGCGAAGGCGCAAAAGAATTCTTGGGAAAATTCGCAACCGACTGGCTGGTGCTTACTGACGAGAAAAGAGAGCTCGTAGCTTCTCTAGGATTGCAATCTCTCCCTGCATTAGTGCACCTAGGCCAAGACTGTTCTATCCTCGGATCAGCAGAAAATTGGAACCCAAGCGAATGGCACGATGTTATTAGCGGAGTAGAAGATGCCATGGCTTGGAGATCGAAGCCTCTAATTCCAGATGCGTCTGATCCCGGACCCTTTGAAGGCACTCCTGCGATGGGCTAACTGCCTATCGCCCACATCACCTGAAACACATCGCTTAATTTTCCAATTTCACCCGGTACATTTCAGCGTCAGCTCGTTGCAGTAACTCTGATCCAGAATCACGTACCCCATGACCTACAGTTAAACCTAACGAAGCGCTAACGGAGATTGAATACCCTCCGATAGAAAAAGGCTGCTCAAACATCGCTGCTAACCGAACACGCACCGCTTCAATATCAGTGTTGCTGCGCAACTCCGGGCATACAACTATAAATTCATCGCCGCCGAAACGAGCGACGGTATCACTCGGGCGAACTATCTGAGCAAACCTGCCTGCAATCAAGCGCAGCAACTCATCTCCAACTGAATGCCCATAAATATCATTTACCATTTTGAAATTATTTAAGTCACAAAATATAAGCCCAACATACTTTCCACTCCGTCGTGAAACCGTCAGAGCCTCTTCTAATTTAGCTGAGGCATGCATTCGATTTCCCCTACCAGTCACCGGATCATAAAATGCTTGCTGAGCCAACTCAGCTTCGTGACGGCCCCCGGAAAGCAACATTCCCAATGCAGCACAGCTAAGCGATAGCGCTGATACTAAAAGTGTTCCGATTACCAGAACCGTCGCTGACTCAGATACAAGGCTCGACTTAATCAAGAACCAAGCTGCCCCAATCATCGAAAAAACAGACACGGGGATCGAATAGAAAAAAAGGAAACGGCGAGCAGTCATAGTGTGTTACTTACAACAGTAGAGGTTCAACACCTTGGGAGAGAGACCAATAGCGAAGTTGCTTTCCGGATTACCTAGCTGTCCATCCGCCATCTACCGGAATCGGAACACCAGTGACGTAGCTACTGGCTTCGCTTGCAAGGAACAGCAAAGCCCCATCAAGCTCTTCAATTTTTCCTCCACGTTTCATTGCAGTGTTTCGTTCGATCCACGTGATCATGCGTGAGTCCTCAAACATCACATTGGTTAACTCTGTATCGAAGTAACCTGGACATATTGCATTCACTCGAACTCCCTGTTTAGCCCACTGAACAGCTAAGTCTCGGGTCAGATTAATTAAGCCAGCTTTGCTAGCTGCATATGCAGGCTGCAGATTCGGAGCCGAAGCCACTAGACCATGAACAGACGCAATGTTAATTATGCTTCCTGCACCTCGTTCGAGCATGTCTCGCGCTGCCAGCGCGCTGAGTAGAAAACATGCATTCAGGTTTACGTCTACTACTTGCCTAAACAATGCTATATCTGCCTCAGCAGCTGGGTTAACTGCATCGCTGATCCCAGCATTGTTGACGAGAACATCTACTTGCCCATAATGATTAATCACGTCATTAATCAATTGTTTACATTGCTCGTCTTCCGACACATCACACTGCAGTGCGATTGCGTCCGGAAGACTTGACGCCAACGCGCTCAAGCGGTCGATTCTCCGGGCCGCCACTACAACTTTCGCTCCCGCAGCAGCAAACACTCGAGCGAATCGCTCTCCGAGACCGCTAGAAGCTCCTGTGACAATACATACCTTGCCATCTAATCTAAAAGAAGTGGCTACATCAATCTCTTTAAAATCTTCCATGAACAGAGACGATACGCCCGTTCAGTCATAATGACCTACATAACTTCATTGCAAATTGAAAGGACAAAACCACTCTCAATGTTCTAATGTGCGCGTTATGAAGATTCGAATTGGTTTTGGGCTAGGAACAAGAAGTTTTACTAATGACCATAAGACTTTTGACCCTTTTGTAGATGCCTTAGAAAATCTAGGTTTCGACTCACTTTGGTTGAGTGAACGACTCGGCGGAGAATCTCCTGATCCTATAGTTGGTCTTTCGTACGCTGCAGGGCGAACAAAAAGAATTAAATTTGGATTTTCGGTAATGGTATTACCGGGACGAAACCTTGCTGTATTAGCAAAAGAGTTAGCGAGCCTTGACCGCTTATCTAACGGTCGGCTCCTACCAGCCTTTGGTCTTGGTGTTGCCGATACTCATGAACAAAATGCTTTTGGAGTCCAACGAAAAGAACGGGCGAAAATTTTCAATGAAGCCCTCCCACTCTTAAAGCAGTTTTGGGGAGATGAGCCCGTCACCCATAAAGGTGATTATTATGATTACGAGAATATTCAGCTCCTTCCAAAACCAGCACAAAAGCCCATGGATATTTGGTTGGGAGGAGCAGCAGATGTCGAACTTAGGCGAGTCGGTCGATTCGCAGATGGCTGGCTACCATCATTTTGCACCCCACAGACAGCTGCACAGGGCTGGAAAGTGGTTACCCAAGCTGCAGACGAAAATGATCGGGAAATTGACCCTGAACATTTTGGGGTACTAGTTCCATATACCCACGGCGGACTTACGGAGTCTTACAAAGCCATCCTGAAGAAAAGGGCGCCTGACACTGATCCGACTGAAATAATTCCTATTGGCTATGAAGGTCTACGAGTCCAACTTGAAAAATTTATCGAAGTTGGAGCTTCTAAATTCGTTCCCGTTCTAGTGGGTGAACCCGACGACTGGTTTGCAGAACTCGAAGGTGTAGCTGATTCAGTCCTAAAGCTCCACAACTAACACTCGGCAGATTTCTCAGAAATCGTCAGCGACACCCTCAATACAACTAGGATTTTTCTTACAATAAGACTTCATCATGGCCATCGACACAGAACGATCTTCCTCTAAACGCCAACCCTGGGCACCGGACTACATCAACGTAGATCTTTGGAATCCTGCAAGTTTTGCTGCAGGCCCGCCCTATGATTCGTTTCGAAAATTAAGAGACAAAGCGCCTATCGCTTTTCACCCAGAAAATCCGCGCCGTCCAGGAGGTAAGTCTGGTCGAGGTTTCTGGTGTGTGACCCGCCATGCCGATATCCAAGAAGTGTCAATGAAACCAGCAATTTTTTCATCTTGGCTAGGTGGTTTTACGGGATCAGATCTCAGTGGGGCAGTTCTAGAGGAAACACGACTTAACCTAATGGGAATGGACCCGCCAGACCATACGCTGCTTCGACGGTCAATCCGCGAGCCCTTCTCCCCCGCTTGGGTCCGTAACTTGTCCACGGCGATAGAGACCTACAGCACTAAAATTATTGATGA
The DNA here is from genome assembly GCA_905477545.1 of uncultured Acidimicrobiales bacterium. GTDB lineage: Bacteria > Actinomycetota > Acidimicrobiia > Acidimicrobiales > Poriferisodalaceae > UBA9040. The sequence continues at coordinate 11,054 of CAJQGN010000131.1, forward strand.
AGTCTCTGGAAGGGGAAAAGTTGACTTTGTGTCTTCGATAGCTTCAGAGCTCCCGTTGCAAGTTTTAGCTCATATCATGGGAGTTAGGGCAGAGGACACAAAACTTTTTTATGACTGGTCTAATAGAATAATTGGGAATCACGATCCGGACTTTGGTGGGTCCGTGAAAGATTTCCTTACTGCCAAAGATGAGTTGTTTAGCTACGGGCTCGACGTCATCAACTCAAAGCGGGAGCGACCTGGAGATGACATGGTCTCCTATTTCGTTCAATCAGAAGTGGATGGCGAACGACTCGACAACAACAAATTAATTTTACTTTGGTTTTTGCTTCTCGTGGCTGGAAACGAGACGACCAGATCCTCACTTACCGGAGCTATGGAGGTTCTGTCGCAGTTTCCCGAACAACGCAAACTGCTAACCAGCGACTTGGATCGTTACCTCCCAGGCTTTATCGAAGAGACCCTTCGATTCACTAATCCAGTTTTGCATTTTCGTCGCACAGCAACCTGCACGACTGAAATAAAGGGAACCGAAATTCAGAAAGGAGACAAATTGTTACTCTGGTATCCATCTGCCAATCGGGACCCAGACGTTTTCGATAATCCTGATGAGTTCGACCTCACACGGAGCCCCAACACGCACGTTGCATTCGGAGTTGGTCCACACTTTTGTCTTGGAGCTCGGCTCGGTCGACTTCAAATCGAAATTATGCTTCGGGAGCTACTTACTCGATTACCCGACATTGAAGTAACAGCTCCTGGCGTCAGAGCTCACTCTAATTTCTTAAACTCAGCTAAGACTTTGCCAGTTGCATTCAGCTAGCTATATGAACAACTTCTAAGCGCTTCCCACTTCCCCAAGGTACGAAGCTCTGAGATCCGGATTCGCCAGTAACGCATCTGCTGCATCGTCTAGTACTACTCGACCGGTTTGAAGCACCCAACCTCGGTCAGCTATCGACAATGCCATGTTGGCATTCTGCTCAACCATGAAAATTGCGACACCCTCTTCATGGATTTGTTGTATCAACTCAAAATTTGTTTGTACTAAGGCTGGAGCTAGCCCCATAGAAGGTTCGTCCATTAACAACACACGAGGGTTCGACATGAGGGCTCGACCCATCGCAACCATCTGTTGCTCTCCTCCTGAAAGGGTTCCAGATTTTTGCCCTAGCCGTTCTTTAACCCTAGGGAATAGGTCGAATATGCGTTCAAGATCGAGAGCAATTTGCTCTCGATCTTTTCGAAGGTACGCACCTAATTCTAAGTTTTCAAGAACACTTAACCGCTTGAAAAGACGCCTGTTCTCAGGAACCATCGTGATGCCTCGCTCCACTCGATAGCTCGTCGACTCTTTGGTCACAGCTTCACCGTCAAGGACTACTTCTCCCGTAGTGGGAGTGACCATTCCTAATAATGTTTTTAGAGTCGTACTTTTTCCGCTTGCGTTACCCCCAAGCAAACAAACTAGCTCTCCGGGATAGATAGCTAAGTTTACGTCTTTCAGAATATGCACAGCCCCATAGTGAGTGTTTACTCCGCGCATCTCTAGCAGCGGAATCTCATGCCCTTCTGCACTCATGAAGCCTCCTGCACAGGACGTCCCAAATAAGCCTCAACTACCATCGGATCGTTAGAAACATCGTCAAAAGACCCCTGAGCAATAGTTTCACCATGGTCAAGAACTACTACACGATCAGATACATCTCTGACTACGCTCATGTCATGTTCAATAATCACGATTGTAAATCCCCACTCTGACCGCAATCTCCCGATTAGCTCGGCGAGCTCGGCTGTTTCTTTCGGGTTCATCCCAGCGACTGGCTCATCTAAAAGTAATAGCCGTGGCCTGGTGGCCATAGCCCTTGCTATTTCAAGTCTCCGCCGGTTGGCATACGAAAGCACAGAAGCCGGCTGGTTCATCCGATAGCCGACTAATCTGGTGCCGAAGAACGAAAGTACTTCTTCGGCATACTCGTTAATTTCTTTTTCTTCTTGCCTAAATGCTTTAGTTTGAAAAAGCGCTCCAAATACTTGCTGCCGAGTACGACAGTGCTGTGCCACCATGACGTTTTCCAGAATCGTCATATTGGCAAACAACCTAACATTCTGAAAAGTCCTAGCAATTCCCCTTGCTGTTACTTGACTCGGATCTAGGCCGAGAAGAGACTCACCTTCGAACACAATGTCACCGCTGGTAGGCGAAACCATGCCGCTTATCATGTTGAAAAACGTCGTTTTCCCTGCACCATTTGGCCCAATTACGCTAACTATCTCTCCTTCATTCACCTGAAAGTCAAGATTGTTCAGCGCATGAAGACCTCCAAAAGTCACGCTTAGTCCCTGGATATCGAGCATCCTCATAGATTTTTTCCTTCTTTTCGGACGTTCGAATCGGCATTGTCTTCTTCGGAGTCAATCTGCCCCTTCAGCCAGGCATCTTGAAGAAATTCATCTTGGTGTAACTCTCTAGTCCTTCGAATATTCGGGATTAAGCCTTCCGGACGTTTCAGCATCATCCACACCAAAAGAGCACCATATATCAATAGTTTAAACTGGCTGAACTCTTGAAGGAGTCCTGGTTGTTTCGGCCCACCGAGCACTCCAATCAGCACAACCGTACCGACTATTACGCCGCTTATATTACCCATTCCCCCAACGATTACGACTACAAGAATAATTATTGACACGAGCATGATAAAACTGGTGGGAAAGATTGAACCAACTTTTGCGGCAAAAATAGCGCCCGAAAAAGATGCTAAAACTGCCCCGACAACAAACGCCATTAACTTTGTATTCGTAGTGTTTATTCCCATGGCTTCAGCGACATCTTCATCTTCCCGGATAGCCATCCATGCTCGCCCAAGACGAGATTTTTCTAGCCTCCACGAAACATAAATCGCCACGGCACAGAAAAAAAGCACCAACAAAAATACAGAGCGAGGATCAGTACCTTTGATCGTCGCAAACCCAACTTCCACACCAGGGATGTTTGTAATTCCCTGAGCTCCGCCGAACCAATCGGACAGCCAGTCTGAGAGGAAAAGCAAACGAATAATTTCACCAAAACCGAGCGTGACTATTGCTAAGTAATCTCCGCGCATCCTAATTACAGGAGCTCCAATGAACAAACCAACTATTCCTGTAAGAACTACAACAACAATTAGCGCTATTGGCCATGGCAACTCAGGCGAAAACCCAGGAGAATCGGGCGACGTTAACACAGCAGTGGTATATCCACCTACAGCGAAAAACGCTACGTACCCTAGGTCAAGAATGCCTGCCAGTCCTACAACAATATTTAATCCAAGAGCTAGCAAAACGAACAGGCCAACGTTTGCAAGCAATTCGTTCGTTATTTTTCCCAAGAAGAACGGCAGAATGGCTAACGATAACGAGCCAGCAATTATTGAAATAAATTTCACACGAGACTGGTCGTTCAGACTCAATGAGTTGAAACGCTCTCTGGTCGTAGTCGTTCTCCGTCTCAGCAGTAACAAAACGGTAACCGACACTATGCCCACAAATAGAGCACCATAGATTTCTAACCCACCTCGCTTGTAATACATCAAATCTGTGACCCAAGCGAGACCGAATCCTTCAGACAAGTCTGTGACAATAGTTTCAAGCACGGACACCCCGATTACAGCAAACACAAAATTCAAAATTAAACGACGTGAAAAGCCTGAAATCAAATGAGTAAGCCCACCAAATGCTCCCAGGCCAGCGCCAACAAGAAGCCATATCCCTATCCCTACGGAAATATTTTGCCGATAAGACAAAAGGTCTAAAAGCTGCGGACTCCAGTTCACAAATGGGTCTCGGAGGTCAAAGTTTTTGATGAGAACCATCAAGCAGCAGATCCCTGAAGTGCTACCTAGTCCAACTAGAGCGCCTACTCCTACATCGACAAACCCGCGTTTTCTTGCCTCCATTCCTTCCAGCACCGTTTCATTGCCGGCCGCTGCAGCCATAGCAACGGGAATCCATAGAATAGCCAAAAATCCAAGACTCAAGACTGGGTATATAATTGCTCTTCGATCTAGCCCTACAGGCATTCCGGAAAGAGCGATAAAGACGCTGGCTAAGGATCCCAGCAAAGAAAATCTAACGGCTCGCAGCCAGGGGTATTGAGATTTATTGGGCGCGTTATTCTTAAGGCCTACGTCATTGTTCATGCGCGATCCTCCTCGGAGAGTCGCTCTCCGAATAGGCCATTGGGCTTAACTAATAACACAAATATCAGCACCGCAAATGCAACTGCATCACGAAGCTGGGAGACTCCGTTAACTCCCAGTGGTTCAAGCACTACTAATGGCGCTGTTGCTTCAGCAGCGCCGAGGGATAACCCACCTGCCATCGCTCCTCCGAGATTTCCTATTCCCCCGACAACGGCGGCACTAAAGGCCTTAATACCGGGCAAGAAGCCTGTCATGTGAGTTACGCTCCTAAACAAAATGCCCCAAAGAATTCCGGCCACACCCGCCATAGCTCCACCAACAGCAAAGGTGGTAACGATAATTCGGTTCACATTAATTCCCATTAATGCAGCTATCTCTTTGTCTTCAGCTACAGCACGCATTGCTTTACCCGTACGTGTTCGCTCTACTAGGTACCAGAGTCCAGTCATTGATACCGCAGCTACGACTAGCACTAAAAGTTTTGTTCCTTCGATCTCAAAGGTCAAGAAAGAACGCTTGCGGGTCAGCCACTCAGGTATCGAAGGATATGCCTTAGCTCCAGGTCCAAATAAGACAACCGATGTATTTTGAATAAAAAATGAAACACCGATGGAAGTTATGAGAGGAATAAGTCTCGGTGCATCTCGAAGCCTTCGGTAAGCAACTCGTTCCATAATTATCGCTGTGGCTGTTGACACGACTATTGAAGTAGCGATGACAAAGGCCAAACTAAATAGGAAAGCGTCTTGCCAAAGCCCGGATTCGGACAACTTGTTACTAATGATCATTCCAGACATCGCGCCAGCCATAAAAACTTCACCATGAGCAAAGTTAATGAACCCTAAAACTCCGTACACCATTGAATAACCAAGCGCTATTAAACCGTACATAGCACCCTGGGCAATACCAGTCACTAGCAGCCCTTTCAATTGGTCAGCCGTTAATCCGGTGGCGTCAGGATTGATCCAGCTAGCAAAAGGATTCTGCGGGTTAATTTGTTGCGCTATAAAAGCAATGACACCAACAGAAACGATCCCGATAAACGTTATCCGGATCAGCGCGAGGAAACGGTCTACCCAAAGTACTCGCGATGTCGGTTTGTAAACGTTATTAGTGGCCACAGGCCTACTTTCCGCTTTTATACACAAGACTGTAATGCAAAGCCGGTTCTGACCCTCTTACGAACTGGTCAGAACCGGCTTAAATTGCTTATTGATAGCTGCTGCAGGTCGAAGGAGTTCGACTACTGCATATATCTAAGGTGCGTACTCAAACACCACATTATTGTTTGATGCATCATAATCGTTTGACATATTTCCGATCACTGTGATTCGCTGTGCTCCGCAATCGCCGAATTCGTCACATGTAAGCGAGCCAATAATGCCTGAATACCCTGAAAGGCCATTCAAGTACTCACGGACACCTGCTCGATCGATAGTCAGTTCACCATCATTCACAAACGAAGCAGCTTTGATTGCCTCGAGAAGTATGGTGGCAGCGTCATATGAATGAGCCCAGAAAGAAGCCTCTGGCGAAGAGCCGTTGTTAGCTTCATAGGTCTGAAGGAAAGACTCTGCTGTAACTCCGGTGCTTTGGTTCGTGTTCTCTCCGTATCGAAGATCCGGGCCAGAAATATACATGCCATCCGCTTGATCAAGTTCCATAAAGCTAGACACCTGAAGGCCATCCGCAGCAAGCAATGTCACGTTTTCAAGACCTGCTACCGTGGGAGCCTGCGCAGCGATAAAGTCACCCGCAGGTTGGAAGATTGGGAAGAACAATGCCTCAGGAGATCCGGCTGCTACTTCCGTCAGTACAGGAACCATGTCCGTGTCTTCTTTGTTGATACCAGTGAAGCCGGTCATTGTTCCACCGAGTGCTACAAAAGCATCTGAAAAAGCTTGAGCTAGACCTTGGGTGTAAGGATCACCATCATGAATAGCAGCTGCGGTAGTCATACCGAGCTCATCATGAACAAATTTAGCCATGGCCGCACCCTGGAACAAATCATTATGAGCTGTTCGGTAATAACCTTCATGCCAGTCTTTTCCAGCATTACCGACTAAATCAGAGGTTAATGAAGGTGAAGTATTTGACGGCGAAATCATTACCATTCCAGCAGCACTGATCAATGGCGATGCAGCAGTAGCAGCACCTGAACAAGATGTTCCGATAACTCCAACGACTGACTCGTCAGCCACAATAGTTTGTGCTGCAGCTTGTCCACCATCAGCTGAGCACAGATCATCAAGACCCGTACCCATGCTTACGCTGAATCCGTTAATATCACCGAAATCAGCAATGGCTTGTTCTACGCCCCGCTGGTTAGGCAATCCCAAGAAAGCCACATCGCCTGTGATGGCGTTAAGCGAACGAATTTGAATGTCATCACCAGACTCAACTGTAACGGTCCCTAAGGAACCATCTCCGAGACCGCTTCCGGTTACACTCTCTGAGTCGGAATCGCTGCCGCATGCAGCGGCAACCATCGTAAATGCCAGCAGCAAGCCTAGCATTCTAAAAAACTTGGACTTCATGGATTCACCCCTCCAGGCGTGCTAATGAGGGACTTGACATCCCAAATTATTATAACTATGACCGTATCGTCATAGCATCCTATGAGTCTAGGCCATAGAACACTGAGGTCATAGCCACCTGCAATGTTTCGCCCAAAGATTGGGTAAGTGATCAAGTGGCCTAGATGAGCTTTCAGCTGAACGCGATCATAGATAACCTCTAAATGATGTCTTCTCAATTTTTAAAACCCACTAAGTCGCTTTGAACCTCGACCGTTCTAAAAGCAGTACTTCTCCAGAATTTTTATTTGTTCTCGGAGGCATCTCGCAGTATAGCGGCGCTGCCACCGCCGTTAGTTTGTTTGAGAACATAAGACCTGGTGGTGTCGCTCTGCTGAGGGTTCTGGCTGCAGCTCTTGCAATAATTTTTTTTCGAAGGTCCTGGAAACGGAAATGGAATAAAAAAGATTTAGTTTGGGCTAGCGCTTTCGGCACCGTCTTGGCCGTTATGAATCTATCAATTTACCTAGCGATTGAAACTCTCCCTCTAGGGAATGCAGTCGCAATAGAATTTCTCGGTCCAATCGCCGTGGCAGCAATCGGGGCTAGAACAATTAAGTCTGCCTCCTCTTTAGGTCTTGCTTCCGTAGGTGTAATAATCCTGGCAGGGGTTCAGCCCTCCGGTACGGCTCTCGGGATACTATTCGCCTTAATAGCCGGACTGATGTGGGCGGCATACATAGTTCTGGGCCACCAAGTAGCAAGGCACGGCGCAGCTATTGACGGTCTTGGGGTAGGCATGCTCGTAGGAGCGTTCATCATAGCTCCATTCGGAATAACCGAGATGGGCGCCGCTTTTAGCTCTCCCAGTATTTTGGGCTTGGCGCTACTCACTGGGATCCTCTCGAACGTCATTCCTTACAGCATTGACCAAAACGTTCTGGGTCGTATTAGCCGTTCTCGCTTTGCATTCCTCCAAGCCCTACTGCCAGTTACTGCCTCACTAATAGCTTTTCTTTTTTTAAATCAGGAAACTAGTTGGGCCGAAGTGGGAGGAATTAGCTTAGTCGTAGTTGCAATCCTTATTCGAGGTAGTGACCACTCGCAGTTGAAATAGATTTTGGTACTAACCCATCAAAATATTGATTAGGAGGGCTTTATGTCCGAACTCCAATACGAACCTATGGAGCACATGGAAAAACTCCAATGGATGTTAGACACGAACGGCTGGGGTATCGAGCCCGTAAAACCAATCACTGGGGATTCTCCGCGCGCTGGGTACTCATACACATTCGGTTTAAAGTCATTAATTGGCTACCCCGATTTAGCTATATTTGGGCTAGCTCCCGCAGCTGCTCGTGGCTTGCTCGACTTAATTATTACTCACTTACGCTCGGGCGGAGAGCTCCCGGTTGGACAACCATTCAATGGGTTATTAGATAACGATCTTGTGTCTGTTCTCCTCGATGTTGAACTTCCAAGGCATGCTGCTTTGTTTCCTACTCTTCCTCTGATCTACAAAAACAATGAATGGCAGGTCCGTCAGTTCATATGGCCCGATCGTTCTGGTGCACTGCCGTGGGATGATACGTGGCCAGAAGCGTTGAGGTTTGCGCAGCCAATACTTACTTCGTTTTGATTAAAAAAGTGGACTTCGCCAAGTTTTCGCTGCGATCCAACCCAAGAGACCAAACAACAAAGCTGACCCAACAAGCGACGCCCAAGTAGTCAACCTAGAACCGTTTCGATAACGAACACCTACACAATAACCAGATACGAATCCCGCTAGAAGTCCGCCAAGGTGGCCACCAACTGAGACGTTAGGGCCGAGGAAAGACAAAATAACATTTACGATTATTAGTGTTCCTAAACCTTCTTGCCATGGGTTTTTCCCCTCTTTCTGTTCGATAACGAACACCGCGGCCATTAAACCGTAGACGATGCCAGAGGCACCAACCGTCGGATTCATCGGCGTTAGTAACAACGCTCCAGCTGACCCACCAAGCGCCGAAACAAAACAGATTAACGCAAAGTAAGACGTCCCAATGTTCCGTTCTAAGCGGCGCCCTAGCAGGAAGAGCATCAACACATTGAGAAGAATATGTCGCAAGTCTGCGTGGAGGAAGGCCCCCGTTAAAAGCCGCCACCACTCATTGAGCTCTGCTATCGGGACTCCCCAAACTGACATGTCAACAAGAGCATCTCGACGTAACGAATATTGGCCTATTTTTTGAAAATCGTGGGTTAATAAAAAGGCGAAAAAATTCAGTGCAACTAGTGTCAGGATTCCAATCGGCTGCACAAATTGTGGTCGCTTAAAGCTCACGGATACGAAGTCGCCTTTCGAGTAGTAGTGTCATCACATGAAATTCGGAATAATGTTTGCTAACACTGGGCCATTTGTCGAACCAGAAGCTGCCATTAATTTGGCGCAAGCGGCCGAAGCCGCCGGATGCGAGTCAATCTGGACAGTTGAACATGTTGTTGTCCCTAAAGGATACAAATCAGCCTACCCCTACGCCAAGGACGGACGAATGCCAGGGGACAAAGAGGACATAGACATTCCTGACCCACTTATCTGGTTGGCTTACATTGCGTCCGCTACATCAACAATAAAGTTAGGGACTGGAGTAATGATCGTCCCACAACGCAACCCCCTTGTAACAGCAAAAGCTGTTGCTACGTTAGACCGCCTATCTAAAGGCAGGATGATTTTGGGAGTCGGGTCTGGCTGGTTGGAGGAAGAGTTTGACGCTCTAGGTGTCTCTTTTGATGATAGAGGCAACAGGACAGATGAGTACCTGCAGACTTACAGGACTGCTTGGGAAAATGATGTGGCCGGATTTAATGGTGAATTCATTTCATTTAACGACGTCTATGTCCGTCCTCAGCCTTCAAGTCATCACATTCCCATTATTGTTGGCGGGCATAGCAAAAGAGCAGCACGAAGGGCTGGAGAAATCGGCGATGGGTTCTTTCCCGGTCGAGGAAAACCATCCGAGCTTGCCGTATTATTCAATTACGCCAAAGAATGCGCTGAGCGAGCCGGTCGAAACCCAGATGCCTTAGAGTTCACTGCCGGTGGGCCAACTACAGCGGAATACGTGGAACAATTAGCTTCGATAGGCGTTTCTCGGATGATTGTCCCGCCGTTACAACCCGAGCACTTTGATAGCTTCGCCAGCAATGTCATCGCTCAATTCGGAAGTTCATAAAAATGATTAACAACTTATTTAACTTCATTGATTCATCACCTTCTCCGTTTCATGCCAGCGAAAACGCCGCAACGTCACTTAGCATCGCCGGATTTGATGAAGTTTCAAGTTCAGCTTCTTGGAACTCGAATCAGAAATCTTTTCTCAAGACCGGCGGCTCCATAGTTGCTGTTTCAGCTGCCGACAAAATCGACCCAAAGCATCTCATATTTAATATTGTCGGCGCCCACACCGACAGCCCAAATTTGAGGATAAAGCCGATTCCCGACCGCAATAGCGTTGGGTATCAACAATTAGGAGTTGAAATATACGGAGGTGCTCTTCTTAATTCGTGGCTTGATCGAGATCTTGGTCTCTCTGGCCAAGTCTGCACGAAAGAAGGGCAGGTTATCAAAAAGCATCTGTTCCGATCTGATCAACCTCTACTTCGTGTCCCACAGCTAGCAATTCATTTAGATAGAAACGTTAATGAAGGGCTCACCTTAGATCGCCAAAGCCACTTGACTCCGATCTGGGGGCTTGGAGATTCAGACAATCACGGATTTCGCAATTTTTTAGCAAACTTAATTGAGGTCGAGGAAACAGACATTTTATCTTGGGATGCAATGGCTCACGATTTAACGCCTTCAACTCTTCTCGGTAAAAATCAGGAGTTTTATTCAGCTTCTCGCATCGACAACCTAGCGTCATGTCATGCTGCTGTCGAAGCCCTTTGCTTACTCGACTCACTACCGGAAAACACAGTTGCTGTTGCTGCGCTTTTTGACCATGAGGAAGTCGGAAGTAACTCTAATACTGGAGCCGCTGGGCCATTATTAGAGAACTGCCTTGAACGAATAGTACTTTCGCTCGGCGGGTCTCGGGACGACTTTTTTGCTGCCCTTGCCCGATCTTGGTGTCTATCCGCCGACGGAGCTCACGCCGTGCATCCTAACTACGCGGAGCGTCACGACTCATCGCACAAAATCGAATTAAATGCTGGGCCGGTTATCAAGATTAACGCCAACGTTCGCTATGCAACGCAAGCAGAAGGCAGCGCACACTTCCAAATGATCTGCGACGCAATAAATGTACCTACACAACTTTACTCTCATCGCAGTGACCTTGCCTGCGGTTCCACAATAGGACCTATCACTGCAACCCGATTGGGAATTCGTGTTGTTGATGTCGGCAGCGCTCAACTATCTATGCACTCAGCGAGAGAAATGGGCGGTTCCAAAGACCCGGGGCTTCTTACTCGTTCACTGACAGCTTTCTATCAATATTGAGAAGACTTCTCCGATGAAAGTTGGGTCGACACTATGTGGCAGCAACCTACAACAATTTCAACAGCCCAAGACCGACTGATTTAAACACCATGATGCAGTTCGTTAAACAAATGACCGCTGTCGTTAAAACGACGGATCGCCCACGTTTCTTTATCCTTCACGATCTGGCTTATCGAACAGTTATCAGCTCCACCAAATGAAAAAGCCCGACTATTCGCGATAGAAGCCAATACCGATCCTATGACTCCCCCATGAACTACGCAGAGCACTAGCTGGTCGGGGTGTTTATCAGCTATCCGATCGAGAGCTCGCATGCAGCGATCTGCGAAATTTTTATTTGTTTCGGCACCCGGAATCGCATCCCACCGCTCTTCACGGTGCATCTGTTCGTATATAGGATGATTTTCTGCGGCTCTTTGACGCAACAATCCACCTTCCCAATCCCCCAAATGTACCTCTCTTAAATCCGGTTCAATTTCTACACGCATACCTAAAACTTCGGCTAGGGGAGCAAGGGTTTGCTGGGTTCTTTGCATTGAGGTTGCGTAAAGCGCCTTGAATGGTTCTGATGCCAGTCGCTCAGCAGACAGAGCAGCCTGGGCGACCCCTAGCTCTGAAAGCGGAGGGTCACCCTGGCCATCAATCAGCGGGAAAGCGTTTCCAGGAACATACGGCATTGAAGCCCCATGTCTAAGCAGCATGATTTCAGTCGATCCAGCTGCTCGCTGCCATCTCTGTTGCGCAAATTGTTGTGGACCGTCATCATTATTCACATCCACAAACTAACAAACTTGGTCTACCTGCATGCGTTGCTTTCATTCAATAACATACGCAGCCTCTCCATGATCACTTTGATCAAGTCCCATAAGTTCAGTTTCTACCGACACACGAAGCCCCATTACGGAGTCCAGGAATTTCGCTATGACGAAGGTAACAACAAATGAATATACAAGCACCACTCCTATTGACAAAGCCTGATTCCAAAGCAATATACCGCCACCGAAAAAGACGCCATCAATAAAGTCCCCGCCTGGGACAGCTGAAGAGTCTGCAAAGAAGCCCAGCAAAATTCCGCCGACTATTCCTCCCACTAAATGAATACCCACAACATCTAAGCTGTCATCGAAACCGAATCGGAATTTTGCTTGTATTGCGAAGAAACAGATGGCTCCAGCTGCGGCACCAAAAACAAACGAGTGCATTGTACCCACGAATCCAGCGGCGGGCGTTATCGCCACAAGCGCTGCAACGACGCCTGACGCCATCCCAATAGTACTAGCTTTACCAGTTTTTATAACCTCCACAATCAGCCAAGAAACCATACCTGCAGCCCCAGCTACAAATGTGTTTACAAATGCCTGTGCAGCAGCGCCATTCGCTCCAAGCGCTGACCCTGCATTGAATCCGAACCAACCAAACCAAAGAATACCTGCGCCTAACATAACGAAAGGAATATTGTGCGGCGCTGGACGATTTTCGGGCCAACCAGATCTTTTCCCTAAAACAATAGCGAGGGCAAGAGCCGCCGCTCCGGCATTAACATGAATCGCAGTACCTCCGGCAAAATCCAAGGCAGGTAAGTCCAAGATCCAGCCCTTCGGTCCGTAGACCCAGTAGACGACTGGTGCGTAAACAGCTAGTGACCATACTGGGACAAATACCATCCACGCAGAAAATTTCATCCGGTCAGCTACTGCACCAGAAATCAATGCTGGAGTAATACATGCGAATGTCATCAAGAAAGCAAAAGTTGCTAACCCCTCCACATCATGCACACCTTTTAGACCCACAACGCTCAGGTCACCAAGCCAAGAACGGCCACTATCACCAGAAGCTAAGCTCCATCCGACTAGCACCCAGACCACCGGCACTGCGCCTAGGCACCACATGTTCATGTTCAACATGTTCAAAGCATTCTTTGTTCTAACCATTCCCCCATAGAAAAGGGCCAAGCCAGGAACCATGAATAGGACCATGGCAGCTGATATCAAAATCCAAGCTGTATTGCCTTCCATCTACTTTTCCTTCCACGTTGGGGTCCGATACCCCTCACGCGTACCAACATAGAAAGCATTTGTTTTTTCGCTGTTTCTAATTTGTTACAAGTTTGTTAACCGTAGAGAAGTCAACCAATGAAGTTTAAAGCCTGCTCAAGATCTGAGAGTAAGTCGCTGATGGACTCAATTCCAACTGATATACGAACCAGATCGTCTGGCACTTCGAGCGCCGATCCAGCGACGGATGCATGTGTCATAACAGCCGGATGCTCAATGAGGGATTCCACTGCGCCTAACGATTCGGCTAATGTGAATAGCTTGGTGTTTACAACTAAAGTTTCGGCTGCAGGACGCCCACCTTTAAGCCGGAAAGAAACCATTCCGCCAAACCCACTCATTTGACGTGCCGCAATTTGATGTCCTTGGTGGTGTGACAATCCTGGGTACAGAACATCGCTGATTGCATTATGAGACATCAGCATCTCAGAAATCTGAGAAGCATTCTCACAATGACGATCCATTCTCACAGGAAGTGTTTTAACTCCTCGCATTGCTAAGTAACAATCAAAGGGACTAGCTATAGCACCAACAGCATTCTGAATAAAGACTAGCTCTTCTGCTATATCTTCATCGTTGGTAGCAACGAACCCTCCAACAACGTCGCTATGCCCACCGATGTACTTAGTAGCCGAATGAATCACAGCATCTGCGCCAAGTGATAGCGGCTGCTGCAGATAAGGCGTTGCGAACGTGTTGTCTACAACAACCTGACCGCCTAGGTCATGGACGATGCCACAAATTGCCTCGATATCAAAAATTCCTAACATTGGGTTGGTAGGAGTCTCCAACCAAAGTAACCGGGTGTTGGCACTCCAAGAATCACGAATTAATTCAGGTCTAGTTAGATCAACTGCCCGATTTGATATTCCCATTTTTCCGTGGATCTTATCGATAAGTCGAAATGTCCCCCCATAGGCATCATCTCCGAGTAAAATTTCTGACCCCGGTGATAGTTGCCGCAAAAGAGCATCCTCTGCCGCAAGGCCACTAGCAAATGCATGACCATAATTTGCGCCTTCGAGCGAAGCTAAACAAGCCTGATACGCATGTCGAGTGGGGTTACCGGTTCGCGCATACTCATAACCATTTTTAGGGTGACCAATAGCATCTTGCGCAAACGTCGTCGCCAATGCTATCGGTGTTACAACTCCTCCCGTGCGAGGGTCGTGGGGCTGACCAGCCCTAATCGCCCTAGTTTCGAACTCATAACTTTCTGAATCTTCAAACCCTGAAAGAAGTGGGTCGCCTCCCATCATTATGCTTCAACCTCCGAATTGTTCTGACCTGATATGAAGTCCATTACATCTGTTTGCGTCAAGACAGCAAATGGTAGCCCTTCATTATGGACTAGTGCCGCTTCGGTTTCCCTGAGAACGGAGACCGCCTCGTCTATTAGCTGTCCGGCACCAAGGACTGGCAACGGAGCCATCATTATGCTCTCGAGCAGATGATGGTCATTGCCCGTTGATTCGAATGTTTTCGTCATCAATTGGTCTGCCGAGACTGAACCAATTACCTCCGCTGCCGCTAACGGCATGTCGCCCTTGGCTACGGGCAAACAAGAAACATCATATTTCTTCATAGTCTCAATTGCTGAGCCCACGGTTTCCCATGGTTTGGCATATATCAGTTCCGGCAACTTAGAGTTTCTGTGCTTAAGTAATTGTTCGACCGTGACACCGTCACTCTTGCTAAAACCCATTTTCGACATCCAATTTTTGTCAAAAATTTTCGAGAGATAGCCACGTCCAGAATCAGGGACTAGAACAACCATGAGATCATCTGACGACAAATTTTTTGCCACTTGCAAAGCCGCGAACACGGCAGTGCCTCCAGACCCACCGATTAACAAACCCTCTTGTTGAGTAACTTGGCGAGCCATTTCAAATGACTCCGCATCAGTTACGGGAACGGTTTCATCGACCACCTTAGGATCATATGTACCGGGCCAAAAGTCTTCTCCAACTCCTTCGACAAGGTAAGGACGACCACTTCCACCTGAATAAACTGAGTTACTCGGGTCTGCTGCAATAACCTTAATGTTTGGGTTCTGTTCCTTCAGGTAATCGCCAACACCACTAATTGTTCCACCTGTTCCTGCTCCAGCTACGAAGTGCGTTATTTTTCCTTTTGTCTGCCTCCAAATTTCTGGACCAGTGGTCTCATAATGAGCCTTTGGGTTGAACAAATTTTCGTATTGATTAGGTCTATAAGCGTTCGGCGTTTCTTTTACGAGTCTTTCAGCAGTTGAATAGTATGAACGGGGGTCGTCAGGAGCGACTGCCACGGGGCAAACAACAACCTCAGCGCCGTAAGCCTCCAAGAGAGTAATTTTTTCAGGGCTCAATTTATCAGTGACCACAAATGTGCACTTATAACCTCGTTGGGCTGCAACGATTGCTAAACCCACGCCCGTGTTACCTGATGTTGGTTCAATAATTGTTCCGCCAGGCTTTAGGAGTCCGGCCTCTTCGGCTGCATTGATCATCGCAACAGCTGGACGGTCTTTCGAGCTCCCCCCAGGATTGGTGGTTTCCATTTTGGCTACTACAGGACAGGGAAAACCCTCGTCTAGGCGGGACAAACGAACCAAAGGAGTGTCACCTACTAGATCAAGCACCGAACCCGCTATGTCTAAACCTTCTAGATCCATATTTCTAGTTTGGCGTTTCCCAGCCTCAAGCACACAGTTATTCGAAAAAGGAATTCCGCTTGGACCCAATTAAACAGAGTTAACCAGACCCAAGCGGTCCTACGACCAGCTTTTCCTACAGAAGATTCTGCACTGCTTCTCGATAGCGCTCCACATTCGCTTCTTTTATTTCTTCGTAACCACGAATCATGTCCGGCAGCGCCGCTACCTTGACAGCGTTCTCATAGTTCTCTGACGACAAATACTGAAGGCAGGACTCAATGGTTCCCATGTATTCAGGGATTAGAGCCCTCTCAAGCTTTCGGTGTTTAGTGTTACCAAAGGGATCAATTCCTTTGCCTCTCAGGAATTTCATTTTCGTTAACACTGAAAATGCTATGTCCCCAGACTTACCTAAACCAATTTTTTTATCTAAACCCAATCTCTTCATGGATGGCGGATGAAGTTTGTAAGTCACTTTAGTCCTATCACCGAACTGATCTTTGATCGCTTGATGAAAGTCCCCAGAACGATGGAGTCTCGCAACTTCATATTCATCTTTGTATGCCATGAGTTTGAACAAATATCGGGCAACAGTTTCTGACATCCGGGTGTCCGAGCCGATTAACATCTCTTTTTTCCGCACCTTGCTTACAAAGTCGACATAAGTCTGCGCGTACCCGACGTTCTGGTAATCAATAAGTTCAGGAGTCCTGATCGATAGGAGCCGTTGAAGCTCTTCTGAAGGGTCCTGCACCTCTTTGATCATTTTTTCAGCTGTGACAGAGCTCTTGTTCTGCATTCGCTTAGCTTCTACATCTTCAAGATTCAGCGAATCAAGGAAACTCGCATCGAGTACTATTTTTCTACCAATTCTGAAGGCTTGGGTATTGTTATCTATAGACACACCATTTAGCTCTATGGCTTTTTCAATAGCACTTGCGCTTATCGGAATAACTCCACTTTGATAGGCTGCTCCGAGCACAATAATGTTTGCCGGCATATGTGACCTAAACAGAGCATCCGATAAACGACCAGCATCAAAATAGATATTTTTTTCGGGAATAGTCGCACTATCAATTGTTGCTTGAAGCGTGGACCATTCGGGATACTTAGCGCTGGTATCTCGCACCATCGCTCCCGTTGGAACTTTGCTAGAAGAAACTAGTGCGATTGTCTTTCCGGGCATTGCCTTTTCGAGGTTTGCAGCACTTGTTCCCGTCAGCAGGTCAAAAACGATGTAGGCGTCTGCTTCACCTGAACCTATTTTATTAGCTTCTTCGACGTCGCCTTCAGCGTCAGCCCACCTAATTTTGAGGTTTGATACTACGGGTCCACCTTTTTGAGCCAAGCCGGTTTGGTCCAACCCATGAGATTCTTTGCCATCGAGAAGTGCAGCCGTTGCTAGTAGTTGATTTATTGTGACAACGCCAGTGCCTCCTATTCCCATCATCAAAACGTTTCCTTCTTCGATCCGATCAGGTTCTGGAAGGTTATTATCAACGCTGATAACTTCGACTGTTGATTTTTTTGGTGTCTTACCTGCTGGAATTACTTCTATAAACGCTGGGCAATCCCCATCTAAGCAAGTGTAATCCTTGTTGCATGAAGACTGATGAATCGCTGTTTTTCGACCAAATTCTGTTTCGATTGGCTGAACAGAAAGACAACTTGATTTCTCTCCACAATCCCCACAGCCTTCGCACACGGCTTCATTGATGAAGACACGCATCGCCGGTTCGGCAACCTTGCCGCGTTTACGATCTCGACGGAGTTCTGCGGCACAAGGTTGATCGTATATGAGTACTGTGCACCCTGGGACGTCTCGTAAGATTAGTTGAGCTTCTTCTAAACGGTCTCTGTGCCATACCTCGGTTCCATCAGCAAATACTGGGTTAGATCCATACTTGTCAAGGTCATGTGTCAGCACCATAATTTTTGCAACGCCCTCGGCTTCAAGTGACCGAGTTAACTCAGGCACAGCCATGCCACCGTCAACCTCTTGACCGCCAGTCATTGCGACAGCCGCATTGTACAAAATCTTAAATGTGATGTTTGTTTCAGCCGCCACTGCCTGGCGAACTGCTAACGACCCTGAATGGTGGAAGGTCCCATCACCAATATTTTGGAAACGGTGTTCCATCGTCACAAACGGCGAAGCACCAACCCACTGGATTCCCTCGCCACCCATTTGTGTTGTACCCTTTACATTCCTCGTCGGAGTCATTGTCGCCATTCCGTGACAACCAATACCTCCGCCAGCTTCAGAACCATCCGGCACCCATGTGGAACGATTATGTGGGCAACCAGAGCAAAAATTAGGGGTTCTATTTGCCTGTTTTTTAGTATCTGGCGCACCTAGCGTTACAGGAATGGTTATTCGTTCTTTAACTGCAGGACCAATAGCATCTTCTCCAAACGCATCAGCTAGAAACGGACGGATTTTGCGAGCTACAACATCCGCGTCCATTTCGCCATGGCCAGGAAACCAAAAATCGTTGTTCTGGTCTTTTTTTCCATAGATAGCAGGAGCATTTGGTGTTGCGTATAAAATTTCTCTAATAAACATCTCGAGAAAAGCGCGTTTTTCTTCAACAACAACAATCGTATCCAGGCCTCGGGCGAATTCTTTAATAGTTGTTGGCTCCAATGGCCAGACAACAGCAGGTTTAAATATTCTAATTCCGCGACGATTTAGTTCCGCCTCGGTTAGGCCCATTCGGTCTAGCGCTTCGCGCAAGTCGTAATATGTTTTACCGGCCGCCACTATCCCAATCTTTGCATCAGATGTCGGAACAGTAGATTTGTTTAGCCTGTTCAAACGAATAAACGCTTCAGCAGCGACTAGACGGCCTTCATGTATCTCTAACTCTTGTCTAACTGCGTTCGGACCGACTAGCGCATCTTGTTGAGTGTGAGCCCAAGGGATTCCGTTCCACTCGAAGTCTGGGCGTTGTACTGTTACGCGTCCCGGACCAACTTTAATAGTCGAGTAACCATCTGCAACATTAGTGACAATTTTTAAGGCCGACCAAAGCCCGCTATATCGGGAGAGTTCAAAACCTATTCGCCCAAAATCGCAAACCTCTTGGACACTACCTGGATAAAGAATAGGCGTTTGAAAGTGGAGCAATGCAAACTCAGACTCAGAAGCGAGCGTTGAGGATTTTGAAGCCGGATCATCTCCGGCAACTAACAGCACTCCCCCTTTAGGATCTACTCCACATACGTTTGCGTGGCGGATAGCGTCACCAGAACGATCGACTCCGGGAGCTTTTCCGTACCACATGCCTAAAACACCATCGTACTTACCTTCGAAATTTCGATTAGCAAGCTGTGAACCCCACACTGCAGTGGCACCAAGGTCTTCATTCAAGCCAGGCATAAAACTGATGTTGTTAGCTTCGAGCTCTTCGCTATTCCCCAGCATCAGAGTATCCACGCCTCCGAGGGGAGAGCCTCGGTAGCCAGAAACTAGAGCAGCGTTGTCCAGGCCATCTCTTTTATCGGCCCGCAGCTGGTCTAGTAGCACGCGCAGCAATGCCTGTACGCCAGACATCGCAACGTCTCCCTCATCGCGTACAAACCGATCCTCAAGTGTAAAATCAGCGAGCGCCATATTTCCTCCCAGTTTGTAAATCAAAGCCTAGTACTAAGCGCGGCCCTGATGCTGCGTACTACCTTAGTCGTGTGACTCACAGCTGCCTAACTTGTCGACCGGGGCCTGACTCCGCAATAGACTATAAGACTCAGATAATTCAGCTACCACAAAGATTTAGAGGGCCGCCGGCGAGCGGAAATGGCGGAATTGCCACCGGTTTGATCGCCTGTATAGGTGAAAAAATTTTAGGTAAGCCGATCCACGGAATTAGTTCCCGCTTGCTAAGGCCGATTCCTCTTGCGAGCCCTATGACGTTCACAAGCCGGATCACTGAACCCGACACAGCCAGTATCAGCATCGGAGATTCTGATGGCCCCGCCCTTACAGGTTGGGCGTCAACAGGCACAAGCACCGCTGTCATGCCGAACGAAACCGTCGCGCTTTTAGCGAGCAACGCAGCCTTGACCAAGGAGAAAAAGGATCGCTTTGAAAATCACGTTGAGCAGCTCAACCCAAGTTCCTCTGATTTTGCCGGGTGTTTCGTGTGTGGCCCCGAGGCTGAATTCGGTCTCCGCTTACGACCTCGACCTGTGACAGATGAAATTTCGTGGTTGTCTTGGGATCCCGGTGAAAGGTGGACAGATAACAACAGATTAGCCCTTTTACCTGCGATCGCTTCGCTCGATTGCACTGCTGCAATTGGATTTCATCGAGAGGGTCATTTGACCCAACAAGAATCAGCTCTTCTTGGAAGTTTCGATGCCACAATTATAGAAAAGCCTCCGGCACGTATAGCAGGTAATCTGCGATTAGTAGCTCGGACGCGCTCTCGCGATAGGCGTAAAATCTTTACTGACATTGGCCTATTCAGCGCAACTGGACAACCTTACATTCTTGGTTTAGCGACATGGATTGTTGTAACTCCTGAAAAAGCTCGAGGGAAATAAATTAATCTTTTTTGTTTAAAGATTGTGGGAGTCTTGCTGCTATCAACATTGCGAGAAGATTCGCTATTGCACCTACAAAAAATGCCCATCGATAATTACCGAGTCGGTTAACAAGCAGTTGAGCTGCATAGGGACCTAACGCCGCCGCCGACCCGGCTGATGCAAATATTCGACCCACGATAGACCCAGCGTGTGCCCGACCAAACAGATCTGCTACCAACGGCGGGAAGATTGTCACACTTCCTCCATAGGCGAATCCAAATACGAACGCTGACGGGTAAAGAAGAATCAAATCTTGGCTGAAGGCAAACCCAGCGAAAGCAAAAGCTTCGAAAGCAAAAGCAAATATAACCGCATGACGCCGACCGATCCGGTCAGATAATGGGCCCATAGTCATCCGGCCAACTAGACCCCCTACGCCTATCGAAGAGATAACAGTTGATGCAGTTTGCAGGGAAAATCCAAGACTCTGAGCAAATTGCACTCCATGAATGAATGGAACGAAAACTACTGTGAATGTAAGTAAATACATCGCAAAAATTCGCCAATAATTAACACTTCGCCAAGCTTCACTAGCATTAGTTTCTTTTTCGGTTCTCGTTTCGTTTCCAAAATTTAGTGTTTCAGCGCCCGCTAGATAAACCATAAAGACGCTCTGCTTATTCATTTTTAACGGCTTGACGGTTTTGATTCTGTTTCCGTCAGGTAGCTGTCCCACTGACTCCGGATCTCGCTCAAGAACTAGAGCGCTAACTAACATCGCTAACCCACCGAATAGAGCCATAGCGGTCATCGCTATCCTCCAGCCGTACTGATTCACCAATGCAGCGGCTATCGGGGGTACGAAAATGTTTGCGGTACTTCCCCCTGCCGTAGCTACAGCAGTAGCAAGTCCACGTCTTGACACGAACCACCGAACCACTGTTGCGTTGCAAGGCACCCAAGAACAGCACATACCGATTGGAGCTATGAGGCCAAGCCCCACGAGAACCATCGACAAGTTCGAAGCGTTTGCCCAGACCAGATATCCAGACGTGAGCACGACAGAACCAAATATCACGACCCTCCGCGGACCAACTCGATCTGTCAACCAACCCGAAACCGCTGATAAAGCGCTATAGCTGAATATGTAAATCGCAATGATAAGTTGCAGCCTTGTTTCAGACCAACCCGTGTCTCGCGTTATGTCATCTACAAATGTTCCAAAACTAAACTGAATGCCATAGACAACGAAGAGAACTATAAAAGAGGCACCAACTATCCGCCAGCCCTTAAACGGCGAACCCGACTCCACCATTTCTTATCGATCACCCGGCACCATATAGAACCATATTGGCTGCTTCTCACCGGCATCAGCCATAGCTTGTCGAGCGGACAAAACCACTTTCCCAGCCTCAGTATGGTCTAAGAACCACCGAGTACCAGCCCAAGCTTCTGGAGCGTGATCGGAAAGGGCCAAAGCTGCCGTTTCATAATAACCACGGATATCCTGGCTGACCCTGGCTGGAATGCCTGGGACGCCTGCCTCTTTCCAAGGAGTACCCTCAGCCACACGAATAAATGACTCAATTGCTTCACTAATTTGTTCTGACGGGATGGTCCTACCAGCTCCAATTCGATTCCCGTATTTCGCTAAGGCTCGTTCATAGGCTGGCCTAAGCCCATTTGCTTCATCGACTGCCGGATGGGCTTTAGGATCATGGCGAGGAGGCAACGCGCAAGCCATAACTTCAGTGCCCTCATCCCTAATCGCAATATCGTATTCTTTGAAGACAGTCTGTTTCGAATCCAGAAGAGAGAAGGCTTCAGCTAAAACCCGATGTTGGAATTCAGCATTTTGAGGAATTCCAAGCGGACGCCCCAACGGAAAATCACACCATAAACCACGTGGAGGAGCGGCATTCTTAATCTGATCTTTCACTGACCCTAGGGCAATAGTTGCCATTCCAGCTGCTTCAAAGATATGGGCGAGCGTACTCACGGTACGCGTGCAAAGCGGTCAAACCGGAGTCAGGAGAACTATATCGACGTCTTGTTCTTTCAGGAACTTTGCACCTGCCGGGCCACTGTCCATTCGGATCGCTGATAACTCAAATTGATTTCCAGCGTAAGACAAGTGTTTGTCAGAAACACTACCGATAATTCCCCTGGCCGCTAACTCATCGAGCCGGTCGATCGGGAAAACAGTATTTATGTCGAGTGCATAGCCTATGGCATCAAAATTAGGACTCCAGTGGCCGAGCACATAATCCCTTTTGTTCGACTCAAGGACTCTGTAGCCAACATCACCGGGACTAAAACCCTCATCATCTGGATGGTGTAACGAGGCTGAGGTGACTATCGCCACTTTTGCTTCGCTTAATTTTACTGGAGACGTAAAGGCAGCAACTTTGAAACTTGGTACCTCAATGTCAGCAGTCATTGCTTTTACGTCACTATCGGTCATTCACACGAGGCTAGAGCAACAAAATACCTAATGCTTCGAAATAGAGATTTATAACCTTCTTCGACCATCGAAAGACACAGCAACAACACCAAAAATAACCAATGCTCCTCCAAGCACTTCGATAATCCCAAACCGCTCTCCACGTATAACCCACCCAAAAAAGACACCAAATAGCGGCGTTAAATATGCCACGGCTGCGCCCTGGATAGCAGGAGCTCGTCTCAACACTGTTGCAAACAAAACAAAACTAACGGCGAGAGATGGTATCCCTGCGTACAAGAGTGGCCAATAAAGACCCCATCCCCATGTTGTTTCCTCCCATTCTCCAAAGAAAGCAACCACAAGGTGCAGGCAGATACATGACATTAAGATCTGCATCGCAACCAACATTATTGGACTAATTTCTAGAGCGGCTGGTTGTTTTTTGTTTAGAACTGCTCCTAATGCCCAAGAGATAGATGAAATTAGAATGATACAAACACCTAAAGTTGTATTACCTGTTCCCAACGCCGGGACCGCCAATACCACGGCGCCAACCAGTCCGATTCCGACTCCAGAGATTCCTAATGTACCTGGGCGTTCCTTAAGCAGTGTTACCGCAATAAGGGCAGTGAACAATGGCATCGTCGAAACAAGCATGGCGGAAACACCAGCCGACAGGTACGAAACTCCGATCACCAAAAACAAGCTTGAGACCGTCGTTATCGAAAGCGAAATCCACCAGATCGCTACCCATTGTTCACGCTTACGAGGAAATTTTTCTTTCCTGAATAAAACGACGGCAAGCAAGAACGGTGCCCCAACAGTTGTTCTTAACGCAGCTAATGGCAAGGCTGTTGTATGCTCTAAGGCCGCTTTCATAACAGAGTAGTTCAAACCAATTAAAGCTGCTATTGCTACAATTAATGAAAGCGTTACGAATTCCGCTTTACGCGAGAGCTGCTTCTGTTCTTTAGTCTTCGGTTGAGACGAACCTATTTTCACATACCCTCACGAATATCTATAGACCTTTTACGCAATCTACGCATCCCCTTCAACCACCGGTCCGTATCACCAGCTTTTCGCTCAACATACGTTTGTACCTCAGGGTGAGACAAAATCAAGAAACGCTCCTTTGCAATCGCCTCCGTCACGATTACAGCAACTTCATCGGGCTCAATGATCCCATCGGTACCTCCATCGCCTAATTGACGTGGAGCCATCGCCGTATTTACACCCTGAGGACAAAGGACTGACACTTTGATCCCATCGTCACCATGGGTAATGGCAAGAGTTTCGGCAAGTTTGATACAGGCCGCTTTTGTAACAGAATAAGGGGCTGAACCCACGGCCGCTAGAAGCCCCGCTGCGCTCGCTGTCGCCACCAGGTAGCCCTCACCTCGAGCCGTCATTGATGGAATCACTGCCCTTGCAGCGTACACATGAGACATAACATGTAATTCCCATTGTTTTTGCCATGCCTCATTTGAGGCTTCTATACCGCCTTCAGCCCCGGCGCCTGCATTAGAAAAAAAGATATCGATCGGTCCATGAGCGTCTTCAATTTCGTCCACGAACTTTTGCATCGCGTTCTCATCAGTAACATCGAGTCCAACCCCGATGCACCCAAGCTCATTGGCTACTGTTTCCGCAGCGCCCTCGTCGTAGTCTGCGACCACTACCGCACGCGCTCCTTCCTCAACCCACTTTTTAGCAGTTGCTGAGCCTATGCCACCGCCGCCGCCAGTTATCACTGCTACCCGATTACGAATCTCCATGGCCACGAATGGTAGAGGGCTAAAGCCTTATCTGCTTAAATTATGAATCCTCAGCCACACCATTTTTTGTACGCATAGCTGCATACGCTACCTCAGCGACCTCACCGGCACCCACAAACCGACCCGGACTGGAACCATCTATATGACCCATAATTCCTTTATACAAAGTGAATCCACATAACGCTGCTAGCCGCTCTGGCATCTCACGTACCTGTTCTGGGGTCAAGCTATAATACTGGTTTTGTTGCTGGCGCATCCACCCCTGGCAGTACTGAACGCTTAGACCTAATCGCCAATCTAAGTCTGTTGTATTAGCACCGCCACAATGCCACGTCCCGCCATTAACAATGAGCACTGAGCCAGCAGGCATCTCTGCGGCAACAAATTTAACTTTCTCTCCTTTTCGAGGCTCATGATCAAACTTGTGAGAACCAGGAACAATGCGAGTAGCACCATTTTCTTCGGTGAAGTCAGTCAATGCCCAAATAGAAGTAACCATAAAAGGTGCACGCGGTCTTTGCACGCTTACTAGTCCGTCATCGCTATGTAAACCTTGATGCACCTCTCCTGGTCCAATGTTCATACACGTTGTTCCAGATAGTAAACATTCGTTATCTAACAAACTCTCCGCGAATGGAAGAACATTGGCATGAGTGGGAAGCTTCCAAAATGCTCTATCTTTGCCAAGCAGGTTATACATTCGCTTTGTTGCAAACCCCTCGGCTCTATTCCCTCGCGGTTGCACATCTAGTTCAGCTTCTAACCTTTCAACGGTTTCGGTCATCTCTAGCAACAACTCAGGTTCTATTGCATTCTCAATTATGCAGTAGCCCTGCTTTTCGATAGTCGCTAGGTGGCTTTCAAAAGTGGCCGTTTTCATTGAACCATTCTGCCATTTAATTTGATACTTCGTCATTTTTGACAGAAGCTAACTAACTAGAGCAAGAATGGTCTACATGCTCACTGCACTAATCACCGGAACCTCGACCGGAATAGGCCGATCGACTGCTCTTCGACTAGCTAGAGATGGCATACGGGTTTGGGCCTCCATGCGCGATGTGTCTCAGGGCGTATCACTAGAACAAATCTCGACAGAGGAGAAGCTTGATTTACAGACCATTCAATTAGATGTGGAGGACGAAACATCGGTCAATAAAGCATTTCAGCAGATCGGTAATGTAGATATCCTGATTAACAACGCAGGGATCAGCCCGGTTGGCTCCGTAGAAGAATTCGATATCTCCGCTTGGAAAAATCTATTCGACATAAATGTCTTTGGTCTTATTCGATGTACCCAAGCCGCACTACCTGGTATGCGCGCTAATCAATTTGGACGCATAATAAATATTTCATCAGTAGCTGGCCGCGTGGCTATCCCTATGTTTGGGCCCTACTCATCCACTAAATGGTCAGTTGAGGCTATTAGCGAGTCGCTCGCTACTGAGTCAGCAATATTCGGAATTCACGTCACGCTTATTGAACCTGGCGCAGTTGCCACTCCGATTAGAGAAAAAACCGGTAGCCCCGACCGAAGTAGCCCCTACCGCCCCGTGGCAAAAAACTGGGGGTTCAGCGTTGGCTACGATCATGCAAACCCCTCGGAACCTGAGGACGTAGCTGATGCGATATTAAAAACAATCCATGATCTGCACCCTCCGCTTCGCGTGACTGTTGGAAGAGGAGTTAAACAAATGGTCAAGCTACGAGAACAGCACGATGACCGAGAATGGGTCGACCTGTGGTCCGCTGATACAAATAATTTTCTTTCGCGATGGGAAAAGCTAACTGGGGATGACCTCACTACCCCATAAGAATGGCGACATGACTGAACCACGATTTGCACCCAATCGAAGAATGATTCTTAATGCCTTTTCGATGAACTGTGTGAGCCACATACAACAAGGCCTTTGGGTAAGAGAAGACAGCCGGCAAACTGAGTATCTTCAGTTAGAGCCCTGGATGGAGCTAGCCCGCATTGCTGAAGCTGGCTGCTTAGATTCCCTTTTCCTTGCAGATGTTGTCGGGTTGTACGACAACTACCAAGGCAGCGCCGACACATCTTTCAGGCAGGCTGTGCAAGTTCCAGTTAACGATCCCATGCTTTTGATTCCGGCTATGGCTACCGTCACTGAACAACTCGGCTTCGCGTTTACTAGCTCAGTTCTGCAAGCTCACCCGTTTACGTTTGCTCGTCAACTTTCAACCCTCGACCACTTAACCAAAGGGCGAATAGGATGGAACGTAGTCACCTCCTATCTCCCCAACGCTGGCAACAATTTGGGATTCGATGGATTGCCCGACCATGAAGAACGCTATGCCCGAGCTGAAGAGTACCTTCAAGTCATCTACAAACTTTGCGAGGGTAGCTGGAGCGATGACGCTGTAATCAGCGATCGGTCTGAGGGTGTCTATGCAGACCCCCGCAAGGTGAAACAAATAAATCATCGTGGGCCGCGATATGAAGTTCAAGGACCCCACCTATCGGAGCCTTCCCCACAAAGAACACCCGTACTTTTTCAGGCAGGTATGTCCACCAGAGGTAGAGACTTCGCATCCAGTAACGCAGAATGTATCTTTGTTGTTACCCCCACTAGCCGCGTCGCAGATCTACGAAAAGACTTTGGAAAGCGTCTTAATTCAAAAAATCGTTCAATTTCAGAAGTAAAATTTATCGGCGGAGTAGCACCAATAGTTGGCGGAACAGAAAAAGAAGCCATCGACAAAAAAAATGAGTACCTAGAGCAGCTCTCAGTAGAAGGTGGGCTCGTCCATATGAGCGGTAACACTGGTGTGGACCTAGGTGACATTGATCCTTCAACCCCCTTAGACAGCTTTAACACTGAGCGAGTTCAAGGCCTAATAAAAAATTTGATCGACAGCGCACCACCCGGAACCAGAACATTCGGAGATTTGATTAGGTCTAACTTAGCCGGAGCCTGGTTAGTGGGTTCTGATGAACAAGTTGCGAATGAGTTACAAAACAGATTCGATGCTGGCTTAGATGGATTCAATTTGACGTATTCGGTAACTCCAGGCACATTTGTCGATTTTATTGACGGAGTGATTCCGATTTTACAGAAACGCGGTCTGGCTCAATCTGAATACGCGCCCGGTTCATTTCGCGAGAAACTATTCGGTTATCCACGACTTCCGTTAAGCCATCCTGCAACAATTCACCGACAGCTATAACCATAGTTATCCGCCCGGTAAGCGCCCTATTTTTTTACCCGATAAAGCAATACCGATAGATACGAACGATAGTAGAAGCAGCACTGTCCATGCGGCGTCAAAGCTCCCAGTCACATCAGCTATCCACCCCACGAAAAAACCACCGATGCTTAAGCCTGCCATAAACCCCATAACCACGACACCGCTTGCACGACCCGAATCTTTAGTCGGCACACCTATTATCACAGAGAGCATAGCTACGGCATTCCAAGCGTAAAGGCCCGACGCTGCTACAAAAGTCATGGGCCACAATATCCACCCTCCAAGCGGCACAGCAGCTAGCAGCATGGCCATGACCAACACACTGGTAAGCGCTTGTATAGCCAGAGCATTTGAAGGAGCTATTCTTTCTTCTGCTAATCTCGCCCACCAGATACGGAAAAATATAGCTAAGCCCCCAGGCAAGGCACTCAAAAGCCCTGCCTCAAAATTCGACATTCCGAGCTGAGTCTCGCCAAAAAGCGGCAGATACCTTCCTGCACCGCCTACGGCGATTCCCATAAACAGTGCATAGAAAGCAAGCAGCCAAACGGGCTTTCCCAGAGGGCTTTTCTTCGTATTCACATCTTTTTTAACTGCCTGGCTAATTGTCTCCTCATTGCCATCTCCAAGTGCGGTAATTACGATAACGCCAACGACAAGAGACAAAAAGCCATAGAAGCCGAAGGCGCCTCGCCAACTTACGAAATAAGCAATAGTTGGCACAGTTAGGCCAGCAGCCATGACACTCAGTTGAACACCCGATTGCTTTATGCCCGTCATTAATCCACGACTACCTGCCGGGACGCGTTCAGCAATTAACTTGTTTGTAGCAGGATTACACCACCCTTGAGGGAATCCAGCAATAATCAAACCACCAATCAACGCCCATTTATTGTTTGCTATAGCCAATACCCCAAGGCCAAAAGCCGAGAGAAACAGAACAAATACGCAGGTTTTCTTTCCGCCAACTTTATCGCTGATCCGGCCTCCCAAAGGAGCAAATACAGCCCCGACGATCGTATTGACGGACACCGCAGCACCAAAAAAAGTTACAGATAGTCCTAAATCTTTTGTCAAATCGTTTGCGACTACAGCAACTCCGATGAGAGAAAAGGCACCTAAGCCCATGGTTGCCGCCAGAACGAGCCCCAATGAAACATTTATCCTGTTTTTAGGGAGGTAACCCGACATCCGCACTATCCGCACCCTACGCTATTCGGCCATGGTCAAGCGTCAAATACTTATCCCTTCTGTTGCATTTCCAAGAGTCGAGGAGAGACTCAAGGTTTTCGGAGAACTCGATATTGCATTGTGGTCACCTGAGGCCACACGACGACAAGATGGAACCCAAATATCTTTTTCAGAGCTGACACCTGAGATTGCCTGGATACCTATTGACATGTTCTTCGCTGGGCAATTTCTCGAATTCGTCGAAGTATTTCTAACTACCGGCTCAGTTAAGTGGGTACAAGCTTGTCTGGCAGGAACAGATGCTCCGCCATTTCATCAAATTCAAAAAGCTGGAATACGGCTAAGCAACAGCGACTCGCCTAACGCTGGAGTCGCTGAATACGTAATTTCTTCAGTCTTAAATGTCGTCCACAAGTGGCCGGAGCGCCAAAAACAACAAGCAGAGCAAAGGTGGGTGCAAGAAGGCTGGCGAGAAATCGGTGAAATGAAATGGCTCGTTGTCGGCTTCGGATCTATTGGCGGCGAGTTAGCGAAAAGAGCAAGGGCATTTGGGTCAGAAGTAGTTGGCGCTCGTCGCACTCGAGTTGTGGACAATAGAGCAACCAAGATGATCACAATGGCCGAACTCCACAACGAATTACCTAACGCCGACATCGTCATCATTGCTTGCCCTCTGAATGATGAAACTCGCGGGTTAGTCGACGAGAACTTTCTTTCACAGATGAACCCAGAATCAATTTTAGTAAATGTAGCTAGAGGGCCCGTCGTCAATACTAAAGCGCTGCTAACCGCTCTTGACCGGAACGAATTAAATCATGCTATTCTTGATGTTTTCGACGCAGAACCTTTGGATTCAGTAAGTCCCCTTTGGCACCATCCTTCAGTGACAATGACATCGCACATCGCTGGCGCCGGTTCAGGAATTACTTCTCGAGGAGATAACGTTTTCATAGAACAATTGACCGAATACTTGGCTGGAAGGCCACTACGCCTGGAAGTAAAATGAAAAGTGAAACTTTATTGCCATTAGGTAAGCTTGATCCCGGTTTACGCGAACCTGAAACTCCGCTACAGGTATCAGAAGTTGCCTCAGCTGCAAAACAAGTTGAAGACATCGGGTATGACGCTCTTGTTGTTGAAGAGACCAAAGATGACCCCTATCAGCTATTAGCGTTGGCCTCAACTACTACTAACACCCTTTCGCTCGGTACTTCCGTAGCAATGGCATTCCCACGATCTCCGACTATTACGGCCATGTCTGCTTGGACACTTCAGAAAGCTTCAAGTGGTCGTTTTACTCTTGGCTTAGGGTCTCAAGTAAGAGGTCACATTCGCCGCAGATATGGAATGGAATGGTCACCTCCGGCAGCCTGGATGCGAGATTACGTTCTCGCTATGCGATCGGTATGGCAATGCTGGCAAGAACGAACTCCACTCGAATATTCAGGTGAACATTATAAATTAGACCTAATGGTTCCATTATTTGATCCAGGACCTATTGACAATCCTAATATTCCAGTTCATATAGCTGCCATCAATCCAAATATG
The DNA here is from genome assembly GCA_905477545.1 of uncultured Acidimicrobiales bacterium. GTDB lineage: Bacteria > Actinomycetota > Acidimicrobiia > Acidimicrobiales > Poriferisodalaceae > UBA9040. The sequence goes on from CAJQGN010000131.1 coordinate 41,623, forward strand.
TGCGCCGTAGCCGGGGAGGTCGCTGATGGCATTCGGCTTCATCCAGTTTGCTCGCCGAAATATATACGCGAAATAATGATTCCGGCCGTTACCAAAGGGGCTTCCAGAAACAATAAAAAACAAGAGAATCTAGACTGGTGCATGAAGCCGCTGGTCGCAACAGCTCCTGATCAGTTAAAACTTGAGAAGGTAATGCACACAGTTCGTGCACGCGTTGGATTTTACTTATCAACACCTGCCTATAGAGCAGCTTTTGACGTTCACGGCTGGACAGAGGATGCAGAGCGCGCCACGGCGCTAGCGAAAGAACAAAGGTGGGAAGAAATTCCAGATCTTGTCCATGATGAGATGTTTCATACAATAGCGACAATCGGGATTTACGATGAAATTGGATCGCTACTTAACGAACGTTTCGGGTCCTTGATAGACAAGATTGAATTCAGCGTTCCGGTTAACAACTCCGACGAAGCCGATGAACTTGCATCAATATTAAGAACTCTTCGATCAAGCGACCCACTTCGCAACTAAGGTCTACAGAACCAGCTAAGCCCAGGGGTTTTGGAGGAATTTAATGAGTTCAGTGCGTAACAAGGTTGTTTTAATAACCGGAGGTGCTCGCGGGCAAGGAGCCGTTGAGGGAGCTCTTTTTTCAAATTTAGGCTCGACTGTCATCCTCACTGATGTTCTCGACACTGAAGGACAAAACATCGCAGACTCTCTCGAATGCACCTACCTTCACCATGACGTTTCTGATGAGAGCCATTGGGAGCGAGTAGTCACCCAAATAGTCGAGCAATTCGGGCAGATCGATGTGCTCGTCAACAACGCTGGAATTTTTCATGGTAATCGGATGATGCAAACTTCTGTTGAAGACTTCCAAAAGATCATGGACGTTAACGCGCTTGGAGTCTTTTTGGGAATGAAGAAAGTCGGCACGATAATGGCCAAACAAGGTTCCGGCTCAATAATTAACATAAGTTCAGTTGCCGGTTTGATGGGTACTTTTGGATCTTTTGCTTATAGCGCTAGCAAGTGGGCTGTAAGGGGAATGACAAAGTCAGCAGCAAAGGAATTGGGGCGAAGAGGCGTCAGAGTCAACTCTGTTCATCCCGGCTATATAGATACAGACATGCTCAGCCAGGTACACGATTTCCATGACGATAGCGATCGAACGAATAAGCTCTTGCAAGTCGTACCTTTAGGACGAGTTGCCGCACCAGAAGAAGTCGGAAATGTCGTCGTCTTCTTAGCGTCAGATGAAAGCGGCTACTGCACTGGCCAGGAATTTACCGTAGACGGGGGCATCTTCAGCTAGGTCAATAGAGGAGTGCAACTCATCATCGGATTTCAACAAAGTTTGAGAGGTGGTAGTTGCAGCAAATCTGAGCAGCTGTTGGTGCCCGCTCATTTCTGCTGCAACTAGTTTAAAGACTGCTATTTTTTTGATCCCTTTGCGAATTCTTTGCCTTCTGGACGGCCATTTTTGAATCGTTCAGCAATTTTTGCAGCAGCTACATCAGCATTAAATTCTTTCCCATGCTCTTCCGCTTTCGCCGCCATCTCAGCAACAGCGTTAGCAACCAAAGCATCAATACCAACGCCAAGGCGTTCAGCCACATCATTGACACTCTCACCGCTCTTCAAAGCATCTCTCAAATCATCTTCAGAGATACCAAGAACACCTGACAACGAACCCAAACCGCCACGCTTACCTTTACCTTCAAAAGCTTTCCCATCTTTGCCTTCTGGACGGCCATTTTTGAATCGTTCAGCAATTTTTGCAGCAGCTACATCAGCATTAAATTCTTTCCCATGCTCTTCCGCTTTCGCCGCCATCTCAGCAACAGCGTTAGCAACCAAAGCATCAATACCAACGCCAAGGCGTTCAGCCACATCATTGACACTCTCACCGCTCTTCAAAGCATCTCTCAAATCATCTTCAGAGATACCAAGAACACCTGACAACGAACCCAAACCGCCACGCTTACCTTTACCTTCAAAAGCTTTCCCAT
>CAJQGN010000132.1 GCA_905477545.1 uncultured Acidimicrobiales bacterium
GTCGCCTTTTATGTAACAATGGAGAGTGCATTGTGTAGCAGTTGATTATCGACTTGCTCCAGAGCATATGTTCCCTGCGGCAGTTGATGATTGTTGGGCTGCTCTTTCTTGGGTGAAATTGAATGCGGCTTCATTTGGTGGCGATTCGGAAAGAGTAGCTGTGTGTGCGATTCGGCCGGTGGCAACCTTGCAGCTGTAATCGCCCTACTCGCTCGAGATAATGAACTTGATCTCCGCCTTCAGGTCCTCATTTATCCAGCATCTGACGCCAGAGTCTGGCACCAATCTTATGATGAGAACGGTGCTGGTTTTTTCTTGCCAATCGAAACAATGCGTTGGTTCTATAACCACTACTTAGGAGAAGGCATTGGTGGTGGCCTATCTGGCGATTGGCGTGTTTCGCCTGCAGCGGCGTCCAACCATTCAGATCTGGCGCCTGCATATATAGTGACCTGTGAAAGAGACCCGCTTCGAGATGAAGGCAATGAATACGCAGAGCGTTTGAGGTCAGCAGGTGTTGATGTGAAACATCGACAGTTTGACGGTCAGCCACATGTTCTCTTTCAACTAGCGAATCAAACTGAAGATGGTAAAAATCTACTAATTGAATGTGGCCAGGTTCTGCGTAAGGCGTTTGAGCTATGACCCTGGTGAAACGAGATAAATGGGGCATTTCGCACATTGAAGCGGACAGTGCTGCAGCCGCCTTTGAAGCACAGGGTTGGGTGGCTGCCGATGATCGGATCTGGCAAATGGAGTGGGATCGCCGACGCGCCTTAGGGCGATGGTCCGAAGTTGTTGGAATCGCAGGTGCCAGAGAAGACGCTTTTTTTAGAAGGTTAGGTATAGCTACGATTGCTAGAAATGATTGGAACCAATTAGGCACAGAAGCGAAAGAAATGACTCGCTCTTATGCAATCGGTGTGAACCGATGGCTAGACACTCACCTTGATTCACTGCCTTCAGAGTTTGACTATCACCCAGAAGCCCCAGAACCTTGGGAGCCATGGCATTGCGTAGTTGTCTATAAAGTGCGCCATGTGTTCATGGGCACCCTTGACAGAAAATTATGGCGTGGACATTTGTTGAGTAAGGCTGGAGTAGATATTACGCGTTCCTTTCTTGGCGACCCGAATGCTGATACCTCGATGCTGCCTCCGCAAAGCAACGAGGCATTAAATCTTTTAGCAAGAAGCAACGAAGTTCTAAGTCATAACAAGGTCGCTATAGACGCTTTAAGCAGCATCGATGGTGGCTCAAATTCTTGGGCGCTAGAGGGAAGCCGCACGGCTACTGGCCTCCCTTTATTGGCTGGAGACCCACACCGAACAATCGAATTTCCCAATGTGTATCACCAGTTACATATGAAGTGTCCTGAATTTGATGCAATAGGAATGGGCTTTCCTGGAGTACCCGGCTTTCCACACTTCGGCCATAACTCTAATGTTGCATGGTGCATTACTCATGGAATGGCTGATGACACTGATGTTTTTATCGAATCTGATGACTTAGACGCGATCGAATGGTGCCCTGAGACCTTAGACATTAGAGATTCAGATTCTGTTGAAGTTTGGTGCGGTTCAACCGAACGAGGCCCAATTGTTTTTGGCAATCCATCTGATGGAATAGCGCTCGGTTTGATGTGGACCGGAATTTCAAATGTTGACACAACGTTTGAAGTCCTAGCTCCAATGCTTAAGGCAAAGTCTTGCGAAGAACTTGAGTCGACAATGAAGCCATGGGTTATTCCAGTAAATAATCTTTTGTCTGCCGATGTAGAAGGGAACATTTCGTTCAAAGTAAGAGGAAGAGTGGTGGAACGAAGTATCGCTAATCGTTGGACTCCAGTAGCTGGAACTTCTGATGCTTCCTGGAGTCAGGATAATGAAGTTGTCTTCGATCGGCTTCAGAGCTGGCGCAACCCAGCACGTGGTTTTCTTGTAACCGCTAATAACAGGATTTCTGACCAAGGACCTTACATTTCTCTTGATTTCGCAGGTCCATCGCGTCATGACAGAATAGTTGAACTCTTGTCAGAATTATTTGATGCCACAGTAGATGACATGACAAAAATCCATAGGGACGTGAAGTCGCTAGTAGCCCCAACACTCATAAAAATATTTGTTGAAAATGCTGGACATTGCAGACACAGCTTATCCAGCGAGGCCATCGCCTTGCTAAGCGATTGGGACTGTGAAGTCACGGAAAGTTCTACCGCTGCGACTATCTATAACGTTGTTCGGAGACGTTGGGCCGAAACCGTTGGGACGCATTTGGGAGTTATGGCTCCTGAATTGGGTGCACCAGGGTGGCCATCAGCCCAACAGGCAAGCCGAATGCTATTCGAATCAGCGACTGAGGTCCTTGTCAGCGGAGAAGTTCACCAGATCAAGGGGTTGGAGACTTCTAAAAAGCTGGTAGACGCTATTTCGTCAGTCATTGACGGATCTCTTACAGAGCTAGAGGACCGTTGCGGTCCCCTAATGTCTGAATGGAATTGGGGTCGTGTCCACCGCATGGCCTCAGCGCATCCATTAGCCAGACAATGGCAGCCTGCTCGTTCTCTTCACCCACCTATGGATGGTTGCCCAGGCGATGGGGACACTGTGCGGTGTGGAGCAATGACCCCCGAAACCGGAGAGCGCGCAGCGGCGGCTTCAGTTGCGAGATATGTTTATGATTTAGGGGATTGGGATAACAGCGGATGGGTCGTACCGCACGGTGTCTCCGGTGTGCGTGGATCTGGAAACGATCTCGGTCAAAGAGATGCATGGCTAGCAGGCGAGCTACTGCCGATGCTCTATTCAGAACAAGCAATTAATAAAAATACTAGTGAAGTTTTTACTATTTAGAAGTCGCGAGCCGATGACAAAGCTACCGGTTCATTAATTTGTTGGTTTGTCTTTCTAAGCCTCGGGTGAAGTACCTATCTGAGGCTCTCGAGGTAATCCAAGGATTCGCTCACCGATAATATTCTTCTGAATTTCGCTAGAACCGCCAGCGATTCGCATGCCTGGCGAATATAAAAGTCGATCAGTAGCGTCGCCATCCAGCATTGACAAAGGTCCACGAATCCTTGATTCAATTTGAGCTTCGTCATAGCCGATTTCAGTATTAAGAAGCTTAGCTATTGGCGCCATCATTGGATCTGAACCTCTTTCTTCCAATAGCGATTGCAAACTGCGCCCTCTTGAAAGAAGAGAAGTCAGGGACTGGCGGGTCAGTGAGTCGGTTCCCTTAGCGTTATTAGTCATTGACTGCAGACGGCGGCTAAGGCTTATAACGTCTGCGCTTCCTGCGCCAGATCGCTCATCTTCGAGGACAGCCATTGCAACTGACCATCCGCCATGTAATTCACCGAGTAGAGCATTTCTGGGCATCAGCACGTCGTCAAAGAAAACTTCACAGAACTCGTGATCACCGGTCATTTGTTTTAACGGTCGAACATCAATACCAGGAAGTTCCATATCTAATAAAAAAAAGCTTATGCCTTTGTGTTTACTCGCCTTGAAATTCGTACGTGCCATAAGAATTCCAAATTGAGCGAATTGTGCATTCGACGACCAAACTTTTTGACCATTAAGAACAAAATAATCACCATCGATGATGGCTGAACTCTGAAGTCCGGCAAGGTCAGATCCGGCGCCGGGCTCACTAAAGAGTTGGCACCATAAGATTTCGTTCATCAATGTCGGCCGCAGGAACTTTTCTTTCTGTTCGAGAGTTCCGCACCGCAAGATGGCCTCCCCAGCAAGCACCAAACCCTGAAGATTGAGATAAGGGGCTATTTCTGCCTTTGCGCACTCTTCATGCCAGATAATGTTGTGCCTCTTGGACAGTCCCATGCCCCCGTACGAACTGGGCCAATGAATCCCTGCCCAATCGGAGTCGTAGCAGTAGCGCTGCCAGCGCATTGCTGCTTGGTAATACGCCGGCGGCAAAATAGCTCCGTATGATGGGCATGCCTCACCAGAATCTTTAGCGGCAGAAATAAACTGGGCGCATTCGACTCTGAAAGCTTCCAGATCAGTGCCTTTTGTCATATCGGGAGCTTAGCGCCGTGATCATAGGTCGACTTAGAACATCGCTCGCTTCGGGAAAATTTCGATTTTGAGACATAATTTCTGCCGTGTGTTTGATACGGGGCTTATTGTCATGGTCGAACAGGTCGCCGTTTATGGGTCGTGTTCTCAGCCTGCAGAATTCATGCTGGCGGTCTAAGAAACGTCTCTGTGCTTAATCTGGATTGAATGCTCGGTAAGCGAATCTGTTAGCGGACCGATTTTTTAGTAAGCTTTCGTCATGGTTTCGAGTATTTTCTCAGACAAAAATGGCAACACGAGCATAAAGCTTTTAGTCGTCGCTGTTGTAATTTCGATAGTAATGTCGGTTCTGTAGTCGAAGGTGTCAGTAACCTCAGCTATCTAATAAGGCAGTTGTCAGACCTTTTTAGAGTTAAGCATCTCTCTAGTTTTGGCCCGAAGTAGGATTTCGGGACCCAAAATAACTTTGGAGTTTAATGAGCAGGTTAAGCATGGAGGTTTGTTAAGCAGCGATCTTTTTCTCGTTTGTGCATGCAGAGGGGGAGACGTTACAGCTAATGACAGTGGGAAAACCGAAGATATCGAAGTTCGGCTAGCCAGGGACAGTAGTTTTTCGGATTTAGAGGAACGAATGAAGGCATTGGAGAACTGACGTGAGATCTCCGAAGAGAAGGTGGCTTGCGGTGTGTTCCTGGAATCTGCCGGAAATGAGGGAGTGCAACGAAAAACGGAAGCGACTCCAACGGTATTTCTCGGTTTTCGTTAGACAATTGCAACCTTTAAGTTAGCTTGGCAGACGATCCTTTGTATCGAGCAATGTCGATCTTTTCGTGCGGAACGTGACGATTTGTTGTTGATCGATTTGAATTTCCACGCTGCCCATCGATTCCTTGAACTTATTCGATGTGTTGAGTTGAGGAGTGCATCCGGTTGGACACAGTAACCTCGACTGTATGACTGATATCTCCCATACTGACAGCAGCCTTACAAATCAAACTGTAGAACTTCTTCAGGAAATGATTAGAAATGCTTGCGTGAATGATGGTCAGAAAACGTCTGGCGAGGAAATTCGTAATAGCGACATGCTCGAAACGTTTCTCGAAGGTCCTGGCGTTGAGTTAGAGCATTTTGACTGTTTACCCGGTCGTAGATCAATGGTGGCGCGAGTTCAAGGGACAGACCCAACTGCTCCGGCTCTATGCTTGATGGGACATACAGATGTAGTGCCCGTGAGCCCAGATGGTTGGAGTAGGGATCCATTCGGTGGGGAATTGATAGCGGGGGAGGTTTGGGGACGAGGCGCTGTGGATATGTTGAATTTGACTTCTTCCATGGCGGTGGCATTTCGCGATTGCATAAGGACTGGCTTCCGACCCAAAGGTGATTTGGTGTATTTTGGGGTAGCGGATGAGGAAGCTGGGGGCACTTATGGGGCTAAGTGGATGGCTGAACACCATTGGGACGCGATTAAAGCGGACTTTGTGTTAACCGAATTCGGAGGGCTGCCTACTCCGACGCCTAATGGTAAAAAGTTAACGGTTGCAGCGGGCGAAAAGGGATTAGGATGGCGAAGATTGACCGTAAAGGGCACACCAGGTCATGGCTCCATGCCTTTTGGTGCTGATAACGCTGTCCTAAAAGCTGCGGAGATAATTCGACGACTAGGGGACTATCGTCCATCTCCAAAATTAACTGAAATGTGGCAGCATCAAGTTTCGACTTTAAATTTGACCGATGAAGTTAAAGCAGCGTTACTGAATCCAGAGACGGTTTGGGAAACAATAGCTACTCTGGATGCGCCCGGCTTAGCTGGGCACTTGCATGCCTGCAGTCATACGACTTTTTCGCCCAACGTGGTTCATGGCGGAGTTAAAACTAACGTCATTCCTGATGTTGTTGAAATCGAAGTCGATATCCGAACTGCCCCTGGAGACAGCGATAATGTAGATGATCACCTTAGAGAGGCACTCGGTGAGTTATTCGATGAAGTTGAAATTAAACACATTCACGATGATGCTGCCACCTTCTCTTCAACAGATACGCAGATGTGGTCGCTACTTCAAGAATTGATGCAAAAAGCTCATCCTCGCGCCGAGCTTATTCCATCATTAATCGTCGGGGCAACCGACGCACGCTTCTACCGAGAAAAAGGGGCAATCGCGTACGGAGCAGGCTTATTTAGCGACAATGTAACTGCCTCGGAGTTCATGACACGGTTTCACGGTCATGATGAGCGAGTTGATGTCGACTCCCTCGCGCTCACCACTCAACTTTGGGTCGACGTGATAAAAAACTTTTGGAAATAGCATGTTAAACGCTGAGTTACTCATTCACCTAAGCAACTTAACAGTGGCGTGATGTGGGGTAGAACACCTGATCTCAGAGAGGTGACTATGTTGTTCCCATCTACTTGCCAGATCACACGTTTTTCAAGATCTTTTTTATCAACAGGGACATACGAGATATTGTCCCCGCTGGCAGATTCTTGGATGCGTTCGCCAAATGCATTCATAATCTCAAGCTTGCTAGAACCTAAGCCGTAGCCCGAGCGAGTCTTAATAGGTCCACTCAAAATTTCGATACGAACAAGCTTTTCATCGTTGAAGATGAAAGACACCCCGACAGCTCCCGACTCGGGTGAGTAGGAGCGGCATGATTCAGAACCGCCAGGCAAGAGAACAAAAGCTACACGCGCTGCTCTTTCAGCTTCGCTGAGGGTCATTCCGATATTGACGGGTCCCAATCCTCCAGTCGACAGCGAAGCGGCGTTGGTTAAGAGCGGCTCTATACTCTCGAGCTCCGTAGTAGAAGTAGAACTCGCCTGATTGGGAACGGTCGTTGTTGGTGATGGCTGCATCGTTGTCGTTGGTTGAAGAGTAGTAGCGGTCGTAGAGTCCACAGCAACACTCTCCTCGAGCACTATCTGAGGCGAGTCATCTGAACAACTGGTAAAAGCGAAAGCTGATAGCAGTAGGGAAAGAGAGAGAACTCGGACTGGGCTATAACTTCTCATACGCACCTGCAGACCCTTGGATAAGCACTTATAGATCAAGTGCATTGTTTAATTAAGAGAGTACTTAATATTTAGGGACAACGGGTGTCGCCTCACATTTGTTACGTCCGCACCGCATTTGGGTCTATTATCTTGATAAGCGGCACGCTAAGAGAAGCTCGTCATTAATAAGGCTTTGTTTGAGAAGGCACAGAAAGAGGCGCGATAAAATGAGTGGCACCGAGATCAAGTACGACCTTGTTATTAGAGGCGGCTCAGTAGTTGATGGAACAGGAGCGCCTTCGAAACTTGCAGACGTGGGCATCATTGGCGATCGCGTCGTCAAGTTAGGCCTTGTGGAAGGCACCGGTGAAACTGAAATCGACGCGACGGGAAAACTTGTTACCCCAGGATTTGTTGATATCCACACTCATCTAGATGCTCAATTAGCCTGGGACCCTATTGGCTCTAGTTCATGCTGGCACGGAATTACGTCCGTTGTAATGGGTAATTGTGGTGTCACTTTCGCCCCAGTTAAAACTGAGGACATAGAGTTCATCGCAGAAGTCATGGAGTCCGTAGAGGATATTCCCAAAGATGCCATTCTCGAAGGCCTTCCGTGGAACTGGCGCAGTTACGGTGAGTATCTAAATTTTATTGACGCGACTCCGAAAGGAATAAATGTCGGCGGCATGGTTGGCCATGTAGCCGTGCGGTGGCATGTTATGGGCGAATCGAGCCTTGAAGAAGAACCTGCTTCATCAGAGCAAATAAGTTCAATGTGTGAGTTAGTTGATGAAGCCATGACTGCGGGCGCACTCGGTTTCTCGACATCTAGAACTCTGTTACATCGAACTCCAGACGGTAGACCGATACCGGGAACATTTGCTGATGATGATGAGCTTTTCGCTTTTGCAGATGTACTCGGCGAACACGGCCGTGGAGTCTTCGAGTCTGCTCCACGATTTGAGAAGGCGGGTGCAGACTGGGAAGGTCTAAAACATGAAATAGAAACTTTGGGAGAAATAACTCGGCGCAGCGGCCGACCATCCACGTTCGGGTTGGTCTATAACGCAGTCCGTCCAGATATGAGTGATGTTGCTCTTAGCGCAGTAGAAGCTGAAAATGCCTTGGGCGCACAATTGCGACCACAAACTACATGCAGGCCCATTGGTGTTGTGCTTGGAATTCAGCACCGTACTCCATGGGCACGCGCCGGAGTTACCTGGAGATCGCTTCGGAAGATGAGTGTGCAACAGCGACTGGAGACTATTCGGAACCCCGAGCTGAGAGCAAGATTAATCCACGAGGGTAACAATCCAGAAAAAGTACATGGCAATGGAAGTGCCATGGTCGACCTCAGCCGTCTCTATCTTCTAGATGCAGAAAACCCTAACTACCGAGTGGGTCAAGAGGGAACACTGGAAGCACTCGCAACTGCGGCTGGAATAAGCCCAGTCGAATACTTTTTGAATGCGACGGATGAATCAGATGGTTCAGTCATGCTGAGCTTGCCAATCCTGAACCAGGACTATGAAGCAATCGAAACAATGTTAGATCATGGCTCAATCGTGATGGGGCTAGCCGACGCAGGAGCGCACGTTGGTCAAATCATGGATTCCAGTCAGCCCACTTATTTTTTAAGTCATTGGGTTCGTGATACTGGCTATTTCACCATTGAAGAAGGCATCAGGCGAATTACCTCGGACACGGCTGATCTTTTTGGCCTCAAAAATCGTGGCCGCCTCGTGGAAGGTGCATATGCGGATATCAATGTCATTGATTGGGATAAGCTTTCTCTGTCAGGCCCAGAATATGTGCATGACTTTCCGGGCGGCGCAGGCAGGTATATTCAGCGCGGAGCCGGATACGATGCCACAGTCGTGAACGGTGAACTGTTTATGCAAAACGGTGAACACACCGGAGCCTTGGCTGGCGTTACTCTTCGCTCAAATGACTGAACCAAATTCGATTTTGTGACCCAACTCGGTTTCTTGGTAGGCCTTACTCCGCTAACGTGCCATTAATGGCAAATTTACCTGAAATGACGATCGACACAGAATTGACCTACCGAGTAACTCTCGGGACTAATAAGGGCAACATAGTTATGGATCTCGACCCTAAGCTAGCCCCTGTCACAGTCAATAATTTTATATCTCTAGCTCGAGAGGGTTATTACACCGGTTTAACTTTTCACCGGGTTGTGCCGGACTTCGTGATCCAGGGCGGATGCCCTGAAGGAAGTGGTACTGGTGGTCCCGGTTATCGGTTCGATGACGAACCCGTTACCGCTGAATACACTCTCGGAGCGCTGGCCATGGCTAACGCTGGACCTAATACTAACGGTAGTCAATTTTTCATATGTATCGATGATTGCACCACAAAACTAGCCAAGGCCTACAACCATTTCGGTTTTGTTTCCGATGGGATGGATGTAGCGCTTTCAATAAGCGTCGGTGACGTAATGCAGACTGTCGAAGTTGAAGAAATCAAATAGTCTGTCGGATTGGTTCAATACTATTTGGTAACAGTTTTCGTACCGAAAAAACGTGTCAATAATAAATTGGGGGAGTTATGAGCGAAGCAGTAGTTCTATACGAAGAAATTGATGGTGTAGCTATAATCACGCTTAACCGTCCCGAAAGGTTAAATTCCTGGACCGGCGAGCTTGGTACTGGTTATTTTAATGCCCTTGATACAGCCGCAGCCTCGGCAGCCGTTAAATCCATCGTGGTAACTGGTGCCGGGCGTGGATTTTGCTCTGGTGCCGATATGGATATGCTTCAGGGTATTCAAGATCGGGGCGGCGAAGGCGAAGAGCGTCCGAAGCATCGCGATGAACGACATGACTACGCACTCTCAATTCCAAAGCCGGTTATCGCAGCGATTAATGGCGCCTGCGCTGGATTGGGGTTTGTTCATGCGATGATGTGCGACATACGGTTCGCTGCCGAGGGTGCGAAGTTCACCAGCGCCTTTGCTCGGAGAGGGCTTATTGCAGAACACGGTGTGTCGTATATGCTCCCCCGAGTGGTGGGCCCATCCAATGCTCTCGACATTCTCATGTCAGGTCGTGTGTTTCTAGCTGATGAAGCTAAAGAAATGGGCGTAGTGAGTCGGGTGCTTGCTCCTGAAGACCTTCTTTCGGCAAGCGTTGAATATGCGCGAGATTTAGGCAAATATAGCGCTCCGTGGTCAATGGCTCAGATGAAGAAACAGGTGTGGAATCAGTTAGACCTGGCAAGAACTGAGGCCCTAGCTGAGTCGAACTCACTGATGGTGGATTCGCTTAAGCGAAACGACTTTAAAGAAGGAGTGGCCAGTTTTGTTCAAAAACGTGATCCCGCCTTTGAACCAGTCACTAAAGTTTGAACTTGTTAACGTACGTGTTGACCTAAATGAAATTACTTTATTATTTGCCGTAGCTGCGAATGAGTCTGGAAAGGTATGACTGGAACCCTCGGTGCGTTTGCTGTATTGGCCTGGCTCGCGTACATTGCTAGCCGGATGCTCGCACGACGCCAGCTTCCAGAAGTTGTTGCCTTTCTGCTTGTGGGTGCGGTGCTTGGCCCCTCTGGGATCGAGCTTATTAGCCAAGATGAACTAGTTAAATTACAGCCGATAACAGAGGTTGCTTTAGCGATTCTGATGTTCGTGATAGGTGAAAGAGTTTCCACGCGTGCTTTGAAAGCCGCCCGTTGGGCTCTGACAGCTGGCATCATTCAGTTCGCTGTAAGCGCAGTTTCAGTGTTTTTTGTAACTCGCGCAGTGGGCGCTGGGGAGTCAGTAGCTCTAGTGCTTGCGGTGTTGGCTGGTGCAGGTGCGCCTATGACTGTGGCACATGTGGTGAGCTCAGTTAAAGGTACAGGTGCATATGGTACGGGGCTCGTTGGAACGCATGCCATTTCGGACGCGTTGGCCACCACGAGTTTTGCTGCTGTGTTACCGGTTGCTGCACTGCTCAGCGAACAAGATGCGGCGATCAGTTCTGCGTTGTTCGATTTTCTCCAATTAGGAATAGGAGGGGCAGTATTAGGGGTTGCCGGCGGTTGGTTGATTTCACGTATCGGATTTCAAATTGAGACATCGGGCGAATTACTACTTTTTGTGTTAGTCCACATCCTTCTTGCGTGGTCGCTTTCTGAATGGCTGGGTAGCTCTTTGCCGTTAGCGGCATTGGTGGCGGGTGCAACGGCAGCTTCAGTCTCAGCCGAAGCTTTTTCGGCACGATTGTTTCGTACTATCAAAAGCATCGAACAACCCTTATATCTTCTGTTTTTTGGGCTTGCGGGTGCGTCAATTCATATGGACGACGTCGTGAACGTTGGACTAGTCGGCGTTGCGTATGTACTGGTTCGCGTCGTCGGAAAGATAGTTGGTGGTCTGTTAGGTGGAATGCTTGGTGGACTCCATTGGAAAACAGCATTGCGCCTTGGCGTCAATTTGACGCCACAGGCAGGAGTTGCTGTAGGTCTGGCTGTTTTGGCAAGTGAAACCCTTGGGTCTGAAGGATCCGAAATAGCGACGGTAGTGCTGGGTTCCGTAGTTCTCTTTGAACTGATAGGTCCTTTGCTGGTCGCAAGAGACCTTAAATCCATGGCAACTGGTGAAGATCAAGCGGCCCCTTTAGATCATGCTAATGTGCCTGTTCCAGCAAAAATATTGCTTGCCTCACCGATACCAATTGATATTCCGGAGTGGGTTATTGACTTAATTGCACGTTGGCGTTCTTCGGTCGTAATTTTTATGCCTGGTAGCGGTGGCGATGATCGAGTAGAGCGAGTGGTGCGGCTCTGCACCAGCAAGGATGTAGAGCATGAGGTAAAATTTTTGGTAACCGAAAGCTTCACGGGTGCAGTTGCGCGAGTCCAAGCCGAAGAACATGCAGACATGGTGATTTTATTTTCGTCGCGTCCTATGGGTCATACTTCGCGACTCGTTCTTTTTCCAGTCGAACGCATTAGCAGACAGTTGTCTGTGCCAGTCCTCAATTTTCCCATAGTTACAGAAGGGCCGCCTGAGCCAGACGCAGAGACTAAAAAATGGCTATGGAGAAGTTAGTTACTGTATCTCGCTAA
>CAJQGN010000133.1 GCA_905477545.1 uncultured Acidimicrobiales bacterium
TTTCCCCGGTCTTCCCTTTCCAAATCCTGAAGAACCCGGAACGCTCGACGAGGCTTTCATTACCGCAAACCATCATAATCTTGACTTGATTTTAGCGAATGACCCTGATGCTGATCGGCTTGGGGTCAGCCCAGCTACAACAAACGCGAGCTCAAAAGTCTCAGCTCCGACACCACAAAGCGGTGTATAAACGAATTCTAAGGGTTGCGGAGAGTGAGCTCTCCTTTCTATTACTCCGCCTAAATATTCTGAAATCGCTACTCTTGCTTCTATCTTCTTCACTAGCTCCGAAGTCGCAAGTTCGTTCGATCTAGGTAAGTCGTGAAAGTCCATCAACCGTTGGATTTTTTGGTCTAGGGGCGGCCGAATTTGCAAGCCGTCAGACCAGTAGAGTTTGCATCCGTTATCAGATCTCGGGTTGTGACTCGCAGTGACCATTAGTCCTGCTCCAAAGCCGCGACTCGTGACTAACCGAGCCAGAACTGGCGTAGGTATCGGCCCTTCTACCAGCAAGCATTCAATACTCATAGATTGGAAAATTCTGGCGGCATCCAGTGCGTATAAATCTGACTCGATTCGAGCATCGTAGCCAATAACTATTCCCTTTTGCGTGAGGTCATCTGCTATGAGTTGATTAGCAATTGCTTTTGCGGCGACTCTCATGACTAAGCGGTTCATAGAACCAGGTCCTGGACCCATTTTCCCTCGTAAACCTGCGGTTCCAAATTTTAGCGGTTGTCCGAATGCTCTATCGAAACTTTCGCTGTCAGAACGGAGTGTTTCAATGCGAATAACCGTTCGGGGGTCTGGGTCAGCATGAATCCAACGGTCTATGACCTCTGAGGTTGTAGCGGAAAGTTCAGTCATAATTAATATGGTGCCTGATTTTCGTTGATTGACAGGTAACTTTGCCTGCGACTATCAGAAATTCCACCATGTTGTTCCCAACTTTTACTTTCCTGATTTTTTTTGTGATCGTGTTCGTCCTAAATTGGATGACTCGTCAAAAGCCGGTTTTGTGGAAAATAGTTATCCTCGCTGCCAGCCTTGTTTTCTATGGCTGGTGGAATTGGCGATTTGTTTTCTTACTTGTTACCTCAATCACAATCAACTGGTTTTGCGCTAAGAAAATGCGTGATGAAAGCGTAAAACTTGAAAATTTTTTAGTTCGCCGTTGGATGCAAACAGCTGTTATAGCGAACCTAAGTCTTCTCGGTGTTTACAAGTACTACGATTTTTTTGTTCTAGAAATTTCTAATCGCTTAAAGCAAGTTGGTTTCGATATGGGGTTGCCTTTGTTGGACCTGACATTACCAATCGGTATTTCTTTCTTTACTTTTCAAGCGATCAGCTACGTAATTGACGTAGGCAGAGAAGATATAGAGCCGCTGTCCTTGTTGGACTTCGCTGTTTACTTGTCATTTTTCCCCCAGCTTGTTGCCGGGCCGATTGTTCGCGCCTCTGAAATGGCACCTCAAATGGCTACTCGTTCAGACCCTCGATACCTTCAATCCGCAGCTGCGTATCGTCTAATTCTTGGTGGTCTATTCAAAAAAGTTGTTATTTCTAGCTACCTGGCAGACGTTATTGTCCAGGATGTTTTCGCCAACCCAGCGAGCTATAGCTCGCTGGACATTATTATTGGTGTGTACGCTTACGCAATTCAAATTTATGCAGATTTCTCGGGCTACACAGATATCGCCATAGGGGTGGCGTTACTGCTGGGCTTTAGATTTCCTCAAAATTTTGATTCTCCATACAGGGCGAAGTCACTGCAGGACTTTTGGCATCGCTGGCATATAACGCTGTCGGCATGGCTCCGAGATTATTTGTACATACCGCTAGGAGGTAATAGGGGAACGAGTAGGCGATTATATATAAACTTGATGCTGACAATGATTTTGGGTGGTCTATGGCATGGAAATAAAGGAACTTTTCTAGTCTGGGGTTTAATCCATGGGCTAGCACTTGTTTTAGAGCGGATTATTAGTGAACGGTTTAATGAGTCTCAGATAGGAACTCGTTTTTCCTCTCGGATCTGGTCTCTGATTCGATGGATGATAACTTTTCACGTTGTATGCCTAGCTTGGATTTTTTTTAGGGCTCCGTCGGTAGGCGATGCGCTAAGTATGTTAGGCGGACTTTTCTCCTTCAGGTTCGGTGTCGAACTAGTTACAAGTACCTTGTTGTTAGTAATCCTCGGAGCCATCGGAATGCAATTTCTCTCTAAAGAGGTAAGGGAGGCTTTCCAGGCAAAGGCAAATGGAGTAAGTGCTCCGAATCAGGCCGTACTTTTTGCCTTGGGCCTTGTATTCATTGACTGGTTGGGCCCTGATGGTGTGGCTCCGTTTATATATTTTCAGTTCTGATATGACGAAAAACTAAAGTGACGATGGTAGATGTTTCTCAAGAACAACCTAAAAAGCTCGGTACACCGGCTGGGAAAGTTTTAGCTTGGGGACTTTTGGGCTTGCTGCTTGCTTCATTGCTAAATTCTAAAATTTTGTTGAAAGAAGCTCAGTCGAAACCTTTAGGAACAGATCGGACTCTTTCGATCGCTTTGTGGACGCCGATAGAGAAGGTAGCGGGAAGTCTCGGTTTGACTAGACCGCAGGAACTAATAGATGGTCTATTAGAAGGTGAGAAAACTGATCAGCTACTAGATGAAGACTTCGAAAGCTTGGTAATCGAGGAATCGGTCGTTTACTCTCAATGGCCTAACACAGAAAAAGTAGATTCTAACATCAGTAGCTCCGAGCAAATCGCGGTCTTGGATGCAGCTGACAATCTCTCGGAGGATCCTGAAGTTTCGCCTGGCCCGAGCTCTTCTAGCCCTCTGAAACTCTGGATTTTAGGTGATTCGATGGTTCAATTTTTTGGAAACATATTAGTTGGTTATGCTGAGTCTTCAGATGTGATTGAAGCAGAGTCGGAATCGGTTTTGTCTAGCGGTCTTGTTCGCCCTGATTTTTATGACTGGCCAACTCGTGTGGCAGAAATAATGCTAGATGAGGATCCGGATGTAGTGGTGATGATGTTTGGGGGCAACGATGGCCAATCTATGTTTGTGCCGCCGGCAGCATGGTACGAGACCTTTAGCAATGAGTGGATAGAAGAATATTCGCAAAGGGTTGGACAGATCATGGATCTTGTCGCAAAAGGTTCTAACCGGATAGTGATGTGGGTTGCCCAGCCACCGATGAAGTCAGAAGCTTTTGATGACAAAATGAAGCGGCTAAATTTAATCTACGAAAAAGAAGCGCTGAAGAGAGAGCAGGTTTATTTTGTTAAAATATCTGAGCTTTTTAGCGATCAAAATGGAGAATATTCAAAGTATCTAACTTCTAATGATGGACGAACCGTTGATGCTCGCCTCAGTGATGGCGTACATTTGAGCGATTTCGGTGGGCAGCGACTCTCCCGATATTTAATGAATGAACTTGAAGAAATCGTTGATCTAAGCGGCGGGCTTGAAACGCCTTGAGACCTAAACTTCTTTGGCTGTCAGCTGCTATGTGGTTAGGCGCCTTTGGGGTAGTGGGCTCTGCTGCAGCTTTTAGTGAGGGCGCAGCAACTCAGGATAACTCCTACTTAGTTGCGGATGCGAGTGAGTCGATTAATGGCTCGAATAATATGTTTGGGTCGACCGCAGCCGCCCGAAGCTGGAGCCCTCCTGATGTCAGATGGCCGGATTTGAGCGCTGGTCTAAATATTGGTTTGGAAGAGCTTTATTATTATTGGACTAGAGAGAATCATTATTCGGTGCTCCCGAAGCCAACTCTGGCTAGGCCATTAAGTATCTATGTGGGGGGAGACTCGATAGCAGGTGGGCCTGCACTCGGTTTCAGGGAGCTAGCAAAAACTAATAAAACTATTTTGTATTTCGAAGACGTAAGAAAGTCCACGGGGATCGTTAATAAATGGTTCTTTGACTGGGAAACCTATTTGCAGAATGAAATTTCAGACAGACCGTACGACGTAATTATTTTGTCTATGGGTGGAAATGATTGGCAGCCGTTCTACAAGGGACCTTCGACCATCGCTGGGCCTGAATGGATGGCTGAATACAAAAGGCGAGTAGAGGCTATCTTTGCCTCAGTGTCTCGACCTGGTCGTCTTATTATCTGGGTTGGCCTCCCGGCATTTCTTCCCGTGTCGTTAAGAGAACTACCTGCTGTTGTGAACGCTATCACTAAAGACATTTTCGCATCAGGTCCAAGAGCAACGTGGGTAAACGCAAGCGAGATTGTGTCTCCATCCGGAGTCTGGGTGAAATACCTAAAAGACTCTGATGGATTGGATCGCGAGGTTCGAGTGTCCGATGGAGTTCACTATCAATCGCATGGTGCAGAACTGGTCTCCGCAGCCGTTTGGCAACAGATACTATCCAATGCTGGCTAAAGTTGAACAGCCTTCACTTTCTGCAGTTGTTTACAAAAAACAACTATCCCCGTCCAGCATTGGGACGATTACCGTGATTGGCCTTATTCCGCCTTGCGCGAAGTGTACGTTTTTTGGTTTTCTTGGACATAGACCTTCCAGGGTACCGGAGATTTAGTCGAAACAGCCAGTTTGGTAACCAAGAGCTTGCACTTGGCTGACTCGGGTGCGAGGTTGCTAGGTTACAGCGCCGACATTCTTTAATATTTCAATCTCGCTCGCGCTGAATCCCCATTCTGAGAGTATTTCAGATGTGTGCTGCCCGGGCGAAGGGGGCGGCATTTGAACCCTGCCTGGAGTGCGACTGAACTTAGGAGCCGGAGCTGGCTGCATAACACCTTCAATCTCTACGAAAGACTGCCGCGCAACGTTGTGTGGATGCTTCGGAGCCTCTTCAAAGTCGAGTACTGGGGCATAGCAAACGTCACTACCGAGCATTAATTCATCCCATTCCTCTCTCGTTTTCAGCCGTACGAGTTGCGCCATGCGCTGCTTTTTCTCCTCCCAAGTAGACTGGTCATTACGATCAACTGTTGTGGCATCGGTCAGGCCAGTAATCTCGAGAAGAACATCATGGAACTTAGCCTCGATTGAACCAATCGAAATAAATTTATTATCTGCGGTCTCATAGACGCCGTAATAGTAGGATCCTCCGTCTAAGAAGTTGTCTTCGCGCTTGTTGCTCCACCTTCCGGATGCGTGCATTCCGTAGATAGAACTCATCAAAGTAGCGGCACCTTCAGTCATTGCTGAATCTACAACCTGTCCTAGACCTGAGTTTTTTGATTCTAAAAGGGCAGCACAGAGGCCAAAGGCTAAAAAGACCCCTCCGCCACCGAAGTCGCCGACAATATTTAAGGGTGGTGATGGTTTGTCAGCTCCTCCGATTGCATGCAGAGCTCCTGTAAGAGCGATGTAGTTGATGTCGTGCCCTGCAGCGTGGGCGATTGGGCCTTCTTGCCCCCAGCCGGTCATTCGGCCATAAACTAATGCTGGGTTTCTCTCCATGCATTCATCTGGACCTAAGCCCAAACGTTCTGTTACTCCGGGTCTAAAACCTTCTATAAGCGCATCTGCGTTTTCAACTAACTTTAGAACTGTTTTAATTCCGTCAGGGTTTTTAAGATCAACTGAAATTGATTTTCTACTCCGATTCAGAACACTATATTTTCTTCCATTGTCGATTCCGATATCAACCTGAGAGCTGCGATCAACTCTAATAACCTCGGCTCCGAGATCAGCTAGTAACATGGCACAAAAGGGCCCTGGGCCGATTCCTGCTAGCTCTACTACTCGTATTCCACTTAGCGGACCCATTCGTTCTCCTTTGTCGCTCTGTGTAAGTCTTGCACATACTAAAGACTGACGTAACGTGGCAGCTGGGAGCGTTTTAAAGAAACTGTTTGTTTAGTTTTAGGTCTCGAAGAGATGTGGGTGAAGTTCGAGTCTGTAGCCTCTGCAGGCAATGGAACGCTTTGGATTCGTTGGCCTCCCAAATGCAGGCAAGTCGTCGTTGTTTAACGCGCTGGCTGGTGGCGGAGCTTTAGCAGCTCCGTATGCCTTTGCAACTACAGACCCAAATGTTGGAGTTGTGAAGGTCCCGGACTCTCGACTTGATGCCTTAGCCCGTATGAGTGAGAGCAAAAAAATAGTTTATTCGACCACGGAATTTGTTGATATCGGTGGATTAGTCGAAGGGGCAAGCCAAGGAGAAGGTCTTGGCAATAAATTCCTCGGAGGTATTAGAGAGGTAGATGCGATTGTTTTTGTTCTAAGAGCGTTTACTGATGGCGACGTTCCAGGTCCGACAAACCCGATTGACCATTTAAAGATTCTTGAGATTGAATTGACCTTGGCCGATTTAGAAGCGGTCGAGTCTCGGATTAATCGCCGGCAAAAAGCATTAAAAGCTGATCCTCGCAATAGCGAACTAATTACTGAAGTTGAAGCGCTGGGAGTAGCGCTTGAGTTTCTGTCTGAGGGAACGCCTTTGTTCAGGAGTGGAATAGATGTTGAGCTTCGAGAAGGGCTTAGAGAACATTTTTTATTAACGAATAAGCCAGTAATGGCTGTCCTTAATCTTGGAGAAGACCAACTGGGGAAAGCTGATGAAATAAGTGAGAAAGTGCATTCGGTGCTACCTGATTCAGAGGTGTTGGCTTTAAGCGTTCAGTTAGAAGCAGAAGCAGCGTTGCTCCCCGAAGATGAAAGAGGGGAATTGCTAGAAGGACTAGGCCTAGGCGAAGGAGCTTTACCGCGTTTCGTAAGGGCGGCTCACGGACTTCTCGGCTTACGAACTTTTTTGACGACTGGCGAAAAAGAATCTCGGGCATGGACTTTTAAGAATGGGTGGAGAGCTCCTCAATGCGCCGGGCGGATACACACAGATTTTGAACGAGGTTTTATTCGTGCTGAAGTTATCGAGCATGAGGTCTTACTCGAGTTGGGCTCTTGGTCTGCGGGGAGAGAAGCAGGACGAATGAGGCTTGAAGGGAAGGACTACCTGATGGCTGATGGTGATGTTGTGGAGTTTAGGTTTAACGTGTAGTCATGCAGGTGTCGATCTAACGGCTGGAAGTGGAGAATGAGCGGAAGCGGCACTCTATATTTTATTGCTACTCCCATCGGCAATCTTTCAGATATCACCTATAGAGCTGTTGAAACGCTGAGGTCGGTTGAGGTTTTAGCGTGCGAAGATACACGTCGCACGGGCCGACTTCTTAAACATTTGGGTATTCACGTTAGTCGGCTCATTGTTGCCAATAGCCATACCGAAGCTTATGCCGCTGTTGAAATTATTGAGCTGTTGAAGCAGGGAATCGATGTTGGCTTGGTTACTGATGCCGGAATGCCTGGAATATCAGATCCTGGCGAGCGAGTAGCCAGCGCAGTTATTGAATCAGGAGAAAAGCTCACCGTAATTCCTGGTTCTAGTGCTCCCGTTTCAGCCTTAGTTGTATCTGGGCTTTCTGCCGGTCGATATGTTATGGAGGGATTTCTTCCTCGAAAAGGTAGAGAAAGGAGTCACTGCTTAGAACGAATTGCTTTAGAAGAAAGCACTAGCGTAATGCTCGAATCGCCCAAGCGAATAGGGGCTACTCTAAATGAACTTACGAAGGTCTGTGGAAAAAGTCGCAAAGCAGTAGTCGTTCGCGAATTGACGAAGTTACACGAGGAAATTTCGAGGGGATCTCTGGAAGAATTGAGTGAAAAGTTCAAAAATGGTACGAAAGGAGAAATAGTTTTGTTGGTCTCGGGAGCTAGTCCTCCGGAGGTAGATGATTCGCAAATATTGGTTGAGATAGAGAAAGCTAGAGAACGAGGTCTTAGCAGGAGAGATGCGATCGACGCCGTTTCAAGAGCCTTAAAAATAGCTCATAATCGTGTTTATGAGCTTGCGTTGACTATTGATTTTTAGATGACTGTCGGATGTAACTCAGAAAGAAAAATATAAAGCGGATAACGCAGGAATGAGCGGGACAAGTGAGCGGTACCATAGGAAGCGTGGCCTCCTCTTTTTATGTCACTACCCCTATTTATTATGTAAATGACGCCCCTCACATTGGGCATGCTTACACGACCATCACTGCTGACGCGCTTGCACGATGGCACCGGCTACTTGGCGAAGACGTGATGTTTCTTACAGGTACTGATGAGCACGGTCTCAAAGTTCAGCGCGTGGCTGAAGAAAATAAATGTTCACCGCTTGAGTGGGCAGATAAGACAGTCATCCGATTCCAAGACGAGTGGAAACTTCTAAATATTTCAAATGATGATTTCATTCGGACTAGTGAGCGGCGTCACCATTCGTCTGTTCAAAAATTACTTCAGGCTTGTTATGACGCCGGTGATATCGACCTTCAAGTATATGAAGGCCTTTACTGCGTTAGCTGCGAGGCTTATTTTACGGAGGCGGAGTTAGATGATGGCAAGTGCCGAATTCATGGCCGCCCCGTAGAGGTAGTGAAAGAAGAGAATTATTTTTTTAAACTAAGTAAGTACGAGTCACGATTGCTTGAGTGGTATGAAAAAAATCCTGATTTCGTGCTTCCAAAAACAAAACGAAATGAAGCGTTGGGTTTTATCCGGCAAGGTTTACAGGATTTCTCGATAAGTCGGACCTCAATTAATTGGGGGGTGCCTTTGCCTTGGGACGATAAGCATGTGACCTACGTATGGTTTGATGCTTTAACTAACTATATTACGGCTGCCGGTTTTCAAAATGACTCTGCAAAATTTGCTAGTCGTTGGCCGGGTATCCATCTGATCGGGAAAGACATACTGCGTTTCCATTGTGTTTATTGGCCTGCAATGCTTATGAGCGCTGGTCTTGAACCTCCTAAACATGTTCACGTTCACGGTTTTCTCCTTGTCGGCGGAGAGAAGATGTCTAAGACTCGGCTTAATCAAATTGGCCCATCTGAGTTGGTAGATGAGTTTGGTGTAGATGGCGTTAGGCACCATTTTCTCCATGATCAGCCATTTGGGCCCGACGGAGAATTCTCTCATGAGGGAATGTTGGCGAGATATAATTCAGATTTGGCAAACAATTTAGGTAATCTCTTAAGCCGTGTGGCGACCGTTGTTGAGAAAAAATGTAGTGGAATT
>CAJQGN010000134.1 GCA_905477545.1 uncultured Acidimicrobiales bacterium
CACATCACTAACCACACTTATGTGCACGAAAACATTGCAAGATTCATGCAAGGTTTCAGGTACGACGCCCACCCGATGGGAACTCTGGTTTCTACAGTTGCTGGTCTCTCAACCTTCTACCCAGAAGCCAAAGATATTGACGACCCGCATAATCGCATGATTCAAATCATTCGGTTAATCGCCAAAATGCCTACAATGGCTGCCTTTGCATACAAAAACCGTCTCGGCTTACCTTACGAGTACCCAGTAAATAATCTAGGATATACAGGCAACTTCCTACGAATGATGTGGAACGTCGCTGACCCTAGTTTTGAGCCAGATCCAATACTTACTAAAGCGTTAGATGTCTTGTTTATTTTGCATGCCGATCATGAGCAAAACTGTTCCACCACGACAATGAGGACCGTTGGCTCAAGCCAGGCAGATCCTTATTCGGCCGTAGCAGCTGCGACCTGCGGTCTCTATGGGCCATTACATGGCGGCGCTAATGAAAAAGTTATACGAATGCTCCACGAAATTGGAAGCTACGAAAATGTCGACGCATACGTGGAAAAAGTAAAATCTGGCGAGATGTTACTGCAAGGTTTCGGACACCGAGTTTACAAAAACTATGACCCACGAGCGAAGATCATCAAACAGACTGCTGATCAAGTATTCAACGTCACGGGTATGAATCCGCTGTTGGACATCGCCATGAAGCTCGAGGAAGTTGCTCTAAGCGACCCATACTTCGTTGACCGTAGCCTCTACCCAAATGTTGACTTTTACTCAGGTTTGATTTACGAAGCCATGGGATTCCCTATGGATATGTTTACAGTTCTATTTGCTATCGGCCGAACTCCAGGGTGGTTAGCCCATTGGCAGGAAATGCTTGATGATCCGGAGCAAAAAATCTATCGACCGAGACAAAAATATACGGGTCCGGCTGAACGTTCATATGTTGCTATAGGCGACCGATAAACGACACAATTGAAGAACTAAGGCTCCACTAGAATATCTATGCATATAGGCCGCCACATGACTATCCTCTCCTAGTCATGGACTACAATTGGCCAAAAAATTTAGATGAACTAGCGACTGAAGCTGGTGCCTGGGTAGCAGAAGCTACTTCGGATTTATTCCAGACAGATGATGGCTGGCTAGTCGGCTATTCAGACGAGTTCACCCTAAGACTGGCTGAGCGAGGCTGGATAGGAATGACTTGGCCACTCTCGGCAGGAGGAGATGGTCGGCCTGAGATAGAACGCTTTGTAGTCACTGAGCAGCTCCTCCTCGGCCGAGCTCCAATGGCTGGCTCTTTTTTTCCGGACCGCCAGATAGGTCCTGTTTTATTGGCCTATGGCAGCGAAGAGCAACAGAAAAGATTTTTGCCAGCTATGCGTCGCGGTGTTTCTAAATGGTGCATCGGAATGTCAGAGCCTGACGCCGGTTCAAACGTTGCCGGAATCGCCACTACAGCCGTTAAAGACGGTGATCGTTATATCGTTAATGGGCAAAAAGTCTGGACTAGTGGTGCGAAAACTTCTGACTTTTGCTACTTGATATGCAGAACTGACCTTGAGTCACCTCCACACAAAGGAATGAGCGAATTCATTGTCGACATGAATTCGCCTGGGATTGAAATTCGCCCTATAAAAGATGCTTCGGGCGACTCACACTTCAATGAAGTTTACTTCAACGAAGTAGCTGTGCCAGTTCAGAACTTAGTCGGAGAGCTAAACAACAGCTTTGGTCAAACTATGCGACAACTTGAGCATGAACGAGGTGGGATAGATCGACTAGCTTCGAACCAGCGGCTTTATCTAGACATGCGTGATTACGCCGATACAACTGATCCACTGGTTCGACAACAAATCGCCCGAATAGAGAGCGGCTATAAGATCGGCCGCGACATGGTTCTTCGTAATGTCCTTCGGCAGACACCATTTGCTCAGTACTCAGCCATAACTAAGACTTGGTGTACTGAATTCGAGCAACAAGTTTCAGAGTTCGTTGGGAACGTAGCCGGAGCAGAAACAATGCTTTGGAACCGCGTATCCAGGAACGTTGTTTATTCTCCGGCCTACACAATCATGGGCGGCACCACGCAGATCCTACGAAATATCATAGGGGAACGTATCCTCGGATTACCTCGGGAGCCACGACCCCAATCATGAACCGGGAACAAGCGATTATTCCCCTCCAAGGAGCGATGAACTGTCGTGACCTTGGCGGTTACGCAACTGAAGACGGCCAGGTAGTGAGGACCGGAGCTCTTTTTCGTTCTGACAGGCTCAGCGATCTCACTGAGGATGACCAGGCAGAACTAGCAACTTACGGCATTCGCACTATCATAGATTTTCGAACAAAAGCAGAGTCTTCGCGGGACCCGTCCAGGCTATGGTCAGGAATCACCAGTCATGTGCCTCTCTCAGTTGGAGATGAGATAGCGCAACAACATGAATTCGTTGAGCGGATCAAACTCGGGCAGATTAAGGCGGTATCGGTAGCCGATGTCTCTAGTAGCTACCTTGGAATGCTCTCGGAGTATCCAGAACAATTCGCGACCTTTCTTAACCTCGTCGCAGATCTTGATAACTTACCGCTTCTCTTTCACTGCACTGCTGGGAAGGACAGAACCGGCATTGCTGCGGCTCTAGTTCTTGAAGTATGCGGCGTTCACAGAAAAACAGTTTTAGATGATTACGAGATGACTAACCAACTCCGGTCCGAGCGACGAATCGACCAGTTACGTCCGGAGATCGAAGCTGCTGGGATATCTATAGAAGCAATTCGTCCTGCTCTTTCAGCACCTAGAGAATCACTCTTATCTTTACTGGACCACATCGACCTCAACTATGGGAGTGTCTTCAAGTACGCTGTCGACGCCCTTCATGTAATGCCATCGCAGTTAGAAACCATTCAAATGAACCTAGTTACTTAGAGGCACCAACCATAGAGCTCTCAGGCGACATCAAATCGGTAGGACTCTCCGTCTTTGACTATGAAACCAGCCGTCCGTCCCGCAAAATGAGTTCCGATAACTAGCCGGCCGTCAGACCACCTTTCATAAGCATCTTTTCTCGTTGCCGAAGAGAGATCTTGTCGCCAGTCCGCCGATGATGCCAAATCGGGATGAACAAATTGGATTGGATGGTGCGTCATATCACCGGTAATCAAAGCCCTTTCACCAACTGATTCAATACACACGCTCACATGTCCTGGAGTGTGCCCAGAAGTAGATTCAAGGCAGACATCAGAAGTTAGCTGATGCGTATCCGAAACCATTTCCGCTAAGCCTGCCTCAATGATCGGACGTACCGAGTCATCAAAAACAGGGCCATAGTCTTGAGGCTCATTCTGCCAATAATCAAACTCTTCTTTCACAAACAAGTATTTTGCGTTCGGAAAGGTCGGAATCCATTCGCCATCTACTAATTGAGTGTTCCAACCCACATGGTCAACGTGCAGATGAGTGCTCATAACTATGTCTATGTCATCGGGATGAAATCCTGCTGAGGCAAGATCTTTTAGAAATGACGTATCTAAATCTGCGAAGGCTTTGGCACCTGGGCGCTCTTTCGAGTTACCGCAGCAAGTATCAACAATAATCGTTAATCCTTGCGACTCTACTACCAGAGCGTGAATAGAGAGTTTCATCCGCCCTTCATCTGTTACGAAGTCAGGCTGCAACCAATCAACTCCAGGTATTAGGTCATCAGCACCCGGCAACAGGCTTTTAAACGGCCAGTGAACTTCCATCTCCAGCACTTTTGTCACGGTGACATCACCGACACTCCACATAACCATCTTTAGTCCCCCATATTTTCGAAGAATGAAGCTTCTTAATATTGATTCTGTAAGGCAGACTAGGGGCTTTAAGATTGCTTTACCCGATTCTTACGTTCACTGAAGGAAAAATGACGGAAGACAACAGCTTCAAGGATGCTGCGATCGAGGCGGAACTCGAAACCGGCCAAAGAGAACCAACCAGAGATGCCGCCTGGGCTCAATCGATAAAGCGTCTATTTCGGGTTAGTGGTGGGTTGCTCGTTACAGCAGCGGGACTCCTCATGATGTTGCTCCCTGGACCCGGCCTCCTGACTATTGCTATCGGCTTAAGTATTCTCTCACGTGATGTTGCCTGGGCAGATCGCCTCCTGAGCAAGGTACGAGCAAGATTGCCTAGCGATGAGCATGGAAAACTACCGCGCTCTTCAATCATTACTATGACGACAATGGCAATAGCAGGGATATTATTTTCGATTTGGGCGACGTTGCTGCGCTAAGAGTCGCTCTACTTAATCTGCACAGGCGTGGAGACTTCTGTGAAAAAGTCGTTTCCTTTATCATCCACAACGATAAATGCCGGAAAATCTTCTACTTCAATCTTCCAGATTGCTTCCATGCCTAACTCTTCATACTCAAGCACCTCAATGCTCTTTATTGAGTCTTTGGCTAACCGCGCTGCCGGCCCCCCTATCGAACCTAAATAGAAACCTCCGTAGGTATGGCAGGCATCAGTAACTTGTTTCGAGCGATTGCCTTTAGCCAACATTACGAGACTTCCGCCGGCCGCCTGAAATGCTTCGACATAGCTATCCATCCGGCCAGCAGTAGTTGGCCCGAAGGATCCAGAAGCGTAGCCTTCAGGTGTTTTAGCGGGGCCCGCGTAGTAGACAGGAAATTTTTTGAGGTAGTCAGGCATAGCCTCACCAGCATTGAGTCGCTCTTGAATCTTCGAATGAGCTATATCTCTAGCCACTACAAGCGTTCCGCTTAAGGACAATCGGGTCTTAACCGGATATTTACTCAACTCATTTCTAATATCTTCCATCGGCTGATTCAGATCGATTGATACAACTACTGCAGAAAGATCAGCCTCGGATGCTTCTGGCAAGTACTTGGCGGGATCATTCTCAAGTTTCTCAAGAAAAATACCTTCTGCAGTTATCTTTGCGAATGCTTGTCGATCTGCTGAACATGAAACCGCTATAGCGACAGGACAACTAGCGCCATGGCGTGGGAGTCGCACGACTCGAACATCATGGCAGAAATATTTCCCTCCGAATTGAGCACCAATACCAAATTTTTGCGTCAGTTCTAAAATATTTTGTTCCCATTCAAGGTCTCGGAATCCATGACCTGCATCGCTTCCTCGCGTCGGCAAGGTATCCAAATACTTCGAGGATGCATACTTAGCTGTTTTCAATGCATGCTCGGCTGATGTTCCCCCGATCACAACGGCTAGATGGTAAGGAGGGCAAGCAGCAGTTCCTAGCGTCCGCAACTTCTCGTCCAAAAATTTCGTTAATCCTGCAGGATTAAGCAGCGCTTTCGTTTCCTGAAATAAAAAGCTTTTGTTAGCTGAGCCACCACCTTTTGCCATGAAGGCCAGCTTATAAATTTCCCCTTCAGACGCATAAATCTCAATTTGAGCAGGCAGATTATTACCTGTATTACTCTCTTCAAACATACTTAACGGAGCTAATTGCGAATACCGCAAGTTAGAAGTTTGGAACGTATCAAATATGCCTCGGCTGATAGCTTCGGCATCGTCACTATCGGTAATGACTCTTTCCCCTTTGTGACCCCAAACAATAGCGGTACCGGTGTCTTGACAACTAGGCAGCACACCACCTGCAGCTATATTCGCATTTTTTAGAAGCTCAATTGCGACGAACCGGTCATTTGGGGATGCTTCTACATCATCAAGAATTGAAGCTAACTGCTTCAGGTGAGCCGGACGAAGTAAGTGAGATATGTCACGCATCGCTTCAGCAGTAAGTAACCGTAACCCCTCCGGTTCAACATGCAAAAAATTTCTGCCACCAGCCTCGAAAGTTGATACATATTGGTCCGTCAATTTACGGTAACTGATATCGGCTTCGCCTACGGGCAATAAATCGCTGTACAAAAACTCTGGCATATATCAAACGCTACATGGTTAATAAGGCCGTGGTTGCGGGCAAAGGTTGAACCAGATGACAAAGCAATAATTTTTCATATTCCTAGCAAGAAATTTTTTCTCTTAACCAGATGTAGAAAACCTTTTTCGCGGGCATCATTTATATATGCAACCCGTCTCGACCTCAAGTAACAGCACCTATGGAGAGCCCACGGGAATAGTCACATCGATTAACGCCGTAACTCTTCACACAACAGACATGGGCTTATCTATAGCCTTTTACGTCGCAATGAATTTCAGGGTTAGTTTTGGAGATCCTGATGCATCTTTTGCGACGGTCACTAGCGGAGATTGTTTTGTTAACTTATGGCTCGTCGATTCTGATGCTGAAGTCAATCACAGCTGGGGACGCATCATATTCCACGTAGATAATGTTGACATCCTGTACCAAACAGCAATTAAGGCGGGCCTGGAGCCAAGGCATCCGCCACGCGATGCACCATGGGGCGAAAGGGTTTTCCCAATTAATGACCCAATGGGACATGACTTAAGTTTTGCTAAAACGTTAACTAACTAGACACCCGACTCAACCAGATAACCTCCAAGCTGCCTCATAGCTCAAAATTCTTTATTGATTGAAGGCCCAATAATTCGAACTAGAAATAGCCATCCATGATCTAATAGAAGAGATTCCAACGCCCACATCACATTTAGGGGTATTTCATGGTCACCGTAAATCTTCCATTGTTAAAGGTCCCTATAGTCGACTATGGAGAAGACGAAAAAGAAATGGCTGCCTATCGAGATTACGGCACTCAGCGGGCGTTAGAACTCGACAATCGTGGACCTATTCGGTTTACGAGCGACGGTCAGATTGATCCGCAAATCATTGATTCATATGATCACCACGGCTTCTATGTTTTTACTGATGTTATCGCGACCCAAGAACTCCAAGATATTGAATCTGACATAGCAGAAATGCTTGACCGTTCTCCTGTTACCAAAGATGCTTCAACCGATCGTTATGGAAGACCTGCTATCGGCAACGGTCTGTCAGCACGAAACATTAGTTGGGTCAAACCGCTATCAGATCCGATAGGCGGAACCGATGCTTCGTACGGTCGCCATCAAGTCAAAATGAATGAACCCATTCCACCCCCACAAGCTCCGGAGTATGTTGTTCAACTTTTCTTAGGATCCCTACAGTTCTCAGCCGCTTGTCTACGCCTCTATGGTCACCCTCAACTGCTCCAGATTGCTGAAGAAATCAATGGGCCAGACTTCACGCCATTCAACGAAGCTGTCTGGATCAAACAGCCCGGGTTAGGCGGCTCAGTCGCATGGCATCAAGACGGCTGGACTCATTGGGAATCAGAACATCTAGATAACCACACTCACGGCTTTAACTTCATGGCCCAGCTTTACGGTTGTGATGCTACTAATGGACTTTGGGTTGTCCCGGGTTCACATAGACAGGGAAAAATAGACATCAAACAAAAAATAGACGAAGCCGGGTCAGATCGACTTGTTGATGCTGTACCGCTAATCTGCGAGCCGGGAGATGTCGCAATAACAAGCCGTCAAGCTATCCATGGGTCCTTCGCTAATACAAGCAGCAAGACTCGGGTAACCATTAATTTCGGATTTCACCGACGTTCATCGGTATTAGGTGTGGAAGGAGGCGGCGTTCACAATCCCGTATCAGTTTATGATGATGCCTACATTTTCGAAAGGTCCAAAGCGATTGCTTGGGGCATCGACGCTAGATCGCAGCGCTACCATCAAGAGACTCGCTACGTCTATCAACCTTTCGCAGGACTCGAAGATCATTACCGTTGGAACACTGACACCGAGAAGCTCTTACGCGACTACAACCTTCAAGACATTGGAATTTAAGAATCGTATGTCCGTTCTCAAAATAGAAAAAACCGATTTCGTTGCAATCGTTACCTTGAACCGTCCCGAAGCTAGGAATTCACTTAATCCGGA
>CAJQGN010000135.1 GCA_905477545.1 uncultured Acidimicrobiales bacterium
TCTTCGGTCAGGGCAGGGAAACGCTGCAGGGAAATGGTCCGGTAGCTATTTCGAGATACCTACTATCAATAGCTTCGAAAGTGGCTTAGAGCTATGGAAGCCAACTATTGCTGCCGTCAATGGCGCATGTATCGGCTATGGGCTCACCGGCGCAGTTGCAACCGATTTTCTCATTGCTTCAGACAAAGCTATTTTCGGAATGCCTGAAGTGAAAGTAGGGGTGCCTACCATAGTTGGATCGATGCGCATTACTGAAAAGCTGTCCTGGGCAGATGCTATGGAGATACTTCTCACGGGAGACAACATAAGCGCCGAAAAAGCAGCACAAATTGGGCTCGCTTGGAAAGTGGTCCCTCATGCAAAATTAATAGAAGAAGCTCACGAACTCGCAAATCGGCTTTGCCAAGGAGCACCGCTAGCAATTCGAGCTGTCAAAGAAGTAGCTAGTCGCTCACGAAGAATGGGGTGGAGCGAGGCTATACGAATGGGTGAAAGTATCCGAAGAATAGTTGGGGACACCGCAGATGCTCAAGAAGGGCTTGCTTCGTTCCGGGAGAAGAGACCACCGGTATGGAAAGGAAGATGATTACCGTAACAATTTTCTCAATTATTTTTCGAGGACTAGGCGCCCAACTATGTCAGTACCGAAAGCGGTTAGGATTGCTAAATAGAGGAGCCCTGTTGCTGCCATAACCGCAGCGTACTGTCGCTCGCGCAGCGCTAGTCTGGTGACGCCAGTAAGGATTAAGGTCGTCAATGCGCATGCAGCCCAGAACCATCCCAGCATGCCACCATACCCATCATCTATTTCTCCTGAAAGAACCGAGATCATTCCAGTTGGTATTAACAACGCAGCAATTTCTAACGGCCATATTCTTCCGAGCCACGAGACTTGCTCTAATAACGGATCACGCCTTAGGCCCGGCTGAACCAGGTACCAATGGCCTAGAAGCATCGCATCTGTGACTACACCCAAAAATGCTGCGCCAACGATAAGCCGCACGGTCTCTAACACAAAGTTCCCATTGCTTGCGAACCCAGCCGCACAAAGACCGACGAAACCTATTGCAGGAGCAAGTAAATCCCATTGAGGGTTAAACTCGGAGAGGCCTAGATCGACGGTCTTTGTTTCTTTTCGTATACCTGTCATTTGAGCTACGCGTTCACTGCGTCGGTCATTCTCTTCACTCTGGTAAGTCACGCCGCCCTTACGGCGGACAATCGAGGCAGTCAAAACTGCAGACGTAGCCACAACAAGCGCTACCAAAAACACGTCTCGGAGCGTTTGTTTGGACCAACCGAATCCGGCAATAGCCCCCAATACAGCTATAACAATATAGGTGGACCTCATTAACCATCCGTAGCCAAGACCTACTTCTCTTCGCCGAGTAGTTACCCACAAGAAAAATAGGCCTCCGGTAGACCATTGCAACAACACGGTTGCAGCATCAACAGTTGGTCCGGATTTCATCAACGCTAAGTGTACTGAGCACGTGGTGCAGGTTTGTCGCTATCGCCTAGACCTTGTGCCGCTTGGCTTGCATGATAGCTTGACCGAGTCAATGGGCTCGCCTGAACGTGGCCTATCCCGAGTTGAGTACCATTTTTTATCCACGAAGTAAAAGTCGCAGGCTCTACCCAGCGTTGTATCGGGATGTGATGCGTCGTCGGCCGCAGATACTGTCCAATGGTCACAATGTCCACTCCGATGGCAGCTAGATCAGCCAAGGCTGAATCGACCTCGGCGTCAGTCTCTCCCATCCCAACGATAAGTCCAGATTTGGTTGTGAAGCCGGCTCTTTTTGCCCTCGCTAACATAGTTAAGCTACGCCCATACCCTGCACTCGGGCGAACGGCGCGCTGCAACCGAGCGACTGTCTCGAGGTTATGGTTTAGAATATCAGGGTTAGCCTCTAGCACTTTTACCAAAGGTTCTTTGAGGCCTTTAAAATCTGGTATCAAAATTTCTATTCGCGTGGTTGAAGTTTCTTTACGAATGGCCTTAATGGTGTCGACAAAACCAGAAGCACCACCATCGCTAAGATCATCTCGCGCTACCGCTGTGATAACTACATGCTTTAGGTCCATGCGACGCACAGCTTCAGCAATTCTTAGAGGCTCTTCGATGTCGATAGGCATCGGGAGCCGAGTGTCCACCATGCAAAAGCCGCACGCTCTCGTACACCTCTCGCCATTGATCATGAAAGTCGCAGTGCCTTGTCCCCAACATTCATAGATATTCGGGCATCCAGCTTCTTCGCATACAGTGACAAGTTCCAATTCTCGCATTGTGGTTTTTGTAGCTTTGTACCCAGGGTTCAAATCAAGATTTACTTTCATCCACGAAGGCTTTCTAGAACTGATCTGCAAGCCTCCCACTACACCCGCTTGTTCGAGACGATTTTTTCTCTGCCTAGTAGTTCCTTTATTGAAAAAGACTGGTGAAATTTCTTGATCTGTTGCAGTCACTTCGCCCGTTTGCGGAGATATCGAAACTCCTGCTCCTTCACCGCGACTAAATTTGCTTAGGTCACCAGGGGTGTGTCGCCAAACTACATCTGCTCGGTCATGTCCCTTTAGACCCCAAACTTCAACAGCTCTATTTACTAGCGTTTCTACAACTCTCTCCATGTCAACATCAATTCCTTCTTCTGCAAGGGACGTGACTGGGTAGTTACTGATTCCACATGGAATTATTTTTTCGAACCACCGCAAATCGGTCGACACGTTCAGAGCAAACCCGTGCATGGAGCGTCCTCTGCTCAACCGAAGTCCAATAGCTGCTATTTTTCGCGGTTTCTTATCGGGATCAATCCACACGCCGGGGTAACCTGGCAACCGGCCACAATTAGCTACACCCAGCTCAGTAACCACGTCGATAAGTATTTGTTCTACTTGGCGGACATACGCAACAGTGTCAGCTATTCCTCCGCCTCTTCTCCCTGGGACACTCATGATTGGGTAACCAACGAGTTGACCTGGGCCGTGATAAGTCAAATCACCTCCTCGGTCAGTATTTACTAGTGGAGCCCCTAACGCAGTAGGTTCAACTAACAAATTATTTAAGTCTGCTCTGCTCCCGGCCGTAAACACATGGTCATGTTCTAAGAGCAAAAGATGGTCGGAATCGGTGCGTATGAATAGTTGTTGTTGCAAGTCATAGGCTTCAGCAAAGGCCATCTGTCCGAGCCATCGTATTCGTAGCATCTAAAATTCCGAATCCCAGTTTCTTGTTTCAAGAGATTCTTTTATCTGACGCAAAAACCCTGCGGCGTAGCCTCCGTCAAAGGCACGGTGATCCCAGGCGAGAGCCAAATGTCCAACCGAATGAATGGCTATGCTTTCATTTCCAAACTTATCGGCTACGACCACTGGTCTGCGTGTGACGCCATCAGTTGACAACACCCCTACTTGGGGTTGATTAATTATCGCCGCTGTAGTGTGCGTTCCGAACGAACCGTTATTAGAGATTGTGAATGTGCCACCATAAACGTCATCAGCAGACAACTGACGATTCCTCGCTTTCAGAGCGAGCTCATTAACTAACTTCGCGAGCGCTTCTAGTCGTATTCCTCCTGCTGCCTTGATAACGGGGACGATTAGTCCCTCATGATCTAGATCTACGGCAATACCCATATTGACGTTTTTATGAAGTTGTAGGCCGTCACCAACAACTGACGCATTTAGGCAAGGCCAATCCTCTAGAGCATCTATTACCGCTCTCATAACAAAAGGAAGATAGGTCAAGCTAAATCCGGTGCTCTCTTTCCATTCTTTTTTTCGCTTGTTTCTTATTGTGTCCACATTCTCATAATCAACTTCCATCACGGTAAGCGCATGGGGCGAAGTAGCGACAGACATAAGCATATGTTCCGCTGTTCTTCTTCTAATATTCGAGAACGGCAGATTATCTCCAGAATCTACTTGAGATCTGACGTCGCTAAGCAGAGCAGACGACTTGTTTGATGAGATCTCGACGTCTTCCCGGTTCTGAGTATCTATAACCGCAAGAACATCTCTTCTCGTTATTCTGCCACCGACACCGGTACCAAATATTGATGACGGATCCAGTTCGCTTTCACGAATGAGCTTACGAACTAGCGGAGACGCTACGCGTAAATCATCAGTGGGACTTGAGCTGTCCTTGACGGGTAGATCGGTTTGCTTTTGGTCTTCGACGTGGTCTGGAACTGAGGCAAGCTCTTTGTCCGCTTGAACACGACCATCGCTTTCAGGCTTTGGTTGAGTTTCAGCTACACCGTCTCGACTTAGATGCTTTTCGATTATTAAAAGAACGGTTCCAACATCGACGGTGTCCCCTTCACCAACTTTTATCTCGCTTATCGTTCCACTCATGGGCGACGGCACTTCGCTATCTACTTTCTCTGTGGATACTTCATACAGAACCTCGTCGATTTTTACATATTCACCCGGTTTTTTGAACCAGCGAGTGATGGTTCCCTCTTCAACCGTTTCCCCTAATTGAGGTAGCAGAACTTCGACTTTTGAGGTTTCATTAGCCATGTAGACTTCTCCCAGTCAGATCCAAAACAGTTTCTCCAAATAGTTCTGAAAGCGTCGGGTGAGGCTGCACAAGGCTAGCCACATCTCTCACGGTCGCTTCCCAATTTACTGCTAAGTATCCCTGACTAATTTGTTCGGTTGCCCAAGGACCAACAATATGCACACCGAGAATTCTTCCTGCTTCGCCACCGGAAAGCTTTTCAGCTACAACTTTTACCAAGCCTTCTGTTTCGTTTAGAATCATGGCTCTGGAATTCGACTTATACCTGTGTTTGGATACGGTAACTTGATAGCCCTGATCCTTTGCTTGAGTTTCAGTTAAACCTGCGAAAGCTACCTCTGGGTGGCAGTAGATAGCCCACGGCACTTTTGAATAATCGATCGGCACAGCAACTTCGCCCAGGAGGTGAGTAACCACCATCATCGCTTCGGCAAATCCGACATGTGCCAATTGAGGAGTGTCGATCAGATCTCCAACGGCGTAGATACCTTCCGAAGTAGTTTGACAAAGCGCATCAACTTCCACGAAACCGCGGCCGTCGACACTTACTGATGTTCCGTCCAGCCCGAGTAACTCAGACTTAGGACTTCGTCCCACTGACACGACTATGAGCTCAGTTTCCAAGGCGCTACCATCATCTAGGTTTACGACTGAACCACTAACAGTGCCAGGTCTAGGAGCATGACCGGTCGCTCTCACCCCGGTCTTGACTTTGACATTCTTTTTCTTAAACGCCCGAAGTAGGACTTTAGACACGTCGATGTCTGCGTTTGGAAGAATACGGTCTTCGTGTTCCACAATGGTCACAGCGGCACCTAAGTCGCTGAACATCGATGCGAACTCACAGCCAATAGCACCTCCCCCAAGAACGACAACATCAGCTGGAACTTTCTTTAAATCTAAAACTTCGTTCGATGTCATGACTCGAATACCATCAGGTTCGAAACCCATGATATTCCGGGGTCCTGAGCCTGCCGCCAGCAAAATAGCGTCACCGCGTAAAACAGCAATAGATCCATCTTCGGCTTCCACGGACACGGTTTTTTCATCACCAACTCGACCCGTTCCGCTGAAAATTTGAACGTTCCGCTTTTTCAGAAGTTGTTCAACACCTTTTGCCAAATCCTCAACTAATGACTGTTTACGACCTTGAGCAACAGATAAATCAACTTCTGGATCTGATGAGTTAACGCCAAACTTCTCAGCGTTCTGAACCGTCCGATAAACCGCTGCTGTTTCTAAAAGCGCCTTAGCTGGGACACAACCCCTATGCAAGCAAGTACCTCCTAAATCAGCGCGTTCAACTATTGCCACTTTAAGGCCGGCGCCTCCTGCGTAGAGAGCTGCACCATAACCGGCCGGTCCTGCACCGATTACCACGAGGTCAAAGTTCAGGTCACTCATACAATATAAGACTAACCGCCAACGAGAGCTAACGAAGACGAAGGTTAAACAGTCATCAAAACTTGCACCGCAAAAGCAACTAAGATAACGAGCCCAGTGACCAATGCAGTTACTATTAAAGAGCGCG
Source organism: uncultured Acidimicrobiales bacterium (assembly GCA_905477545.1). Taxonomy (GTDB): domain Bacteria; phylum Actinomycetota; class Acidimicrobiia; order Acidimicrobiales; family Poriferisodalaceae; genus UBA9040. The sequence continues at coordinate 6,057 of CAJQGN010000135.1, forward strand.
TACTCACAGACTTAAATGTAGCGCCGACTCTTTGCTGAAGGGCGTACGATGTCTTATATGGCTCAACGATGTG
>CAJQGN010000136.1 GCA_905477545.1 uncultured Acidimicrobiales bacterium
CACAACGATCGGCTCGCCACGCCACTTTGTAACGATGTCTTCATTCTGTATCCGTTCTTGAAGCAGGACGATTCCTTCAAGCAAAGCTTCCGGTCGCGGCGGGCACCCTGGCACATACACATCTACGGGAATGATTTGATCAACACCCTTCGTAACCGAGTAACTGTCCCAATAAGGGCCCCCACAATTTGCGCAGGACCCCATAGAGATCACGTATTTAGGCTCCGGCATCTGCTCGTAAAGTCGTAAAATCACGGGCGCCATCTTGTCCGTGACAGTCCCAGAGACAACCACGAGGTCTGCCTGGCGAGGACTAGCTGGAAAAGGAATCACACCAAGCCGCATAACGTCGTATCTAGGAGAACCGAAGGCTGCGCCCATTTCAATAGCACAGCATGCTAAACCCCACTGATAAACCCAAAGAGAACGAGCACGACCAAAGTTAAGAAGCCAGCTCAGCGGTTTTGGTATTTTTCCCTTATCGACCAGTCCCATTATAGCTATCTCCTTAGACCCATCGTAATACACCTTTACGCCAAGCATAAAAGAGGCCAAGGACAAGAATGAATATGAAAATGGCCATTTCAACGAGACCAAATAGCCCATAAACTTCAAGTCGAGTAGCCCACGGAAATATAAATACTGCTTCTACATCGAATAAAACAAATAGAACCGCAAACACGTAATAACGAATCTGGCTTTGGGCCCAATCACCGCCTACCGGATCGACACCGCTCTCATAAGCAATAAGTTTCTGTCTAGTAGGCTTTTGAGGTCGTAAAATTCTTGCGATCGTGAGCATGCCGCCCGCCATCGCGACAGCCGCCATCCCAAAGATGGCTACCGTTAAATAACTCCGAAGGAAATCTGACACAATAAGGGAGGCTAGCCAAGAGTTCCGGGAACGTTCAAAACCCAGAGCGGCGCCTCGTTCCGCAGGTTTCGAACCTCTTGAAACGTATCGTGGAAGTTGCAGTCATACTGTCTTTTTCCAATAAAAAATGTTTCTCTTTTAGGAAATACTTTAAATTTCATAAAATTAATCATCCTGCGATCAATACCGGCACTGCATTTTGACTGAAATTAATCAAAGACTGGGGGATAATGCCAACTACTAAGGTAAAAACTAAAATTCCTCCGAGCACGACTCCGCCTGTCCAATGAATAGTAATATCCGGCCCTTCCGAATTATTCTCAGTTACATACATAGTCATAACAATCTTTAAGTACATATATGCACTAATTACGGCTGTAAGCATGGCTATAGAAGCCAAAATATAATTTTCAACATCTACCGCAGAGGTAATAACTTGAAATTTGCCCACGAAACCAGAAGTTAGAGGAACACCCGCTTGCGCCAGAAGGAATACCGTGAAAGTTATTGCCAATACCGGCCTGCTTGAGCCAATACCTGAATATCGATCTAAGGAATGACCATCTTTCCATCCCATCAAGCTCACAACACCAAAACTTCCAATTACTACGAAAGAGTACGTAAAGAGATAAAAAAGTGCAGCTGAAGTTCCGCTGGCATTTGCTGACTGGATTGCTACGAGCACATAACCAGCATGGCTAACTGACGAAAACGCAAGCATTCTTTTGACATCAGTCTGCAAAATAGCCATTACAGCACCAACTACTAAAGTCAGTATCGCTAATGCCGAAATAATTGGTGACCAATCTAATTTATAACTTGGCAGTGCAGCAAAAAACACACGCAACAATGCCGCAAATCCAGCAGCTTTGGCAATCGATGCCATATAACCAGTGACAGGGCTGGGAGCTCCCTGATATACATCAGGCGCCCAAAAGTGAAATGGGGCCGCAGCAACTTTGAAAGCTAACCCTATTAACAAAAGACCTATACCGGCTAATAATATGTGCTCATCTCTGAAAGCCACTTGGTCCAAATAATCTCTTATTTGAACTAAATTAGTCGACCCGGTGGCGCCGTAAACAAGTGCAATTCCATATAAAAAAAATGCTGAGCTAAAAGCCCCTAATACAAAGTATTTCATTGCTGATTCACGCGCTTCAACGCGTCGGGTATGAATAGCAATCATGACATAAAGCCCAATTGATAGGGCCTCAAGCCCGATAAACAGCACTATAAGATCGTTAGCTGAGGCCATAACTATCGCTCCGGCCGCGGAGCACATCAGAAGAGCATGATATTCAGCGGAATCGATTCCTTCCCGTTCTATGTAACTGTGCGATATGAGCGCTGTTGTGATTACGCCAAGTGAAATCAATATCGTGAAAAAGATACTAAAGCCATCAACTGCGAAGGCGCTAGCAAGACTCGATCGAGGCCCTAGTTCCTGCACATCTCCCCATAATCCAAGGGCGATCAAAAAAACCGTTGAGCCTGCAAGCACAGAACATAAAGTGCTGAAAGCAGTAGAGAATTTTCTTCTTGAAATTGAAGTGATTAGAAGTAGCGATAGTGCGACACCCAACAAGACCATTTGAGGTAGCAAGCCCCACCAATCCACCGAAGGAGCTTCAAATATCGCTGTAGAGATAGTCTTCATTAGTGCCCCTCCTCTTTCTCAGTTGCATGGTGAACATCTATTATCACTGGGGTGTTTGGTTCTGGACGTTCGTAATCCGAGTACTCCTCAATGTGGCTGAGCAATCGATCAACCGCCGGTTCGATACGTTCTAACACTGGCTTTGGGTAAATTCCTAAAAATACAATTCCTACTATGAACGGAGTAAGAACGAGACCTTCGCGAAGTCTTAAGTCTGGTGTTTTTTCATCAGCGGATGTTGGTTCACCATGAAACACACGTTGGTACGCCCAAAGTAGATATACAGCTGCCAGGATCACACCAGTTGCTGCTATCACGGTCCACCAGCGGCGTGTTTCAAAAGAACCTATTAGAATCAAAAATTCACCGACAAAACCATTAAACCCCGGCACCCCAACAGAAGAAAGCATTATTACTGTGAAGAATCCAGCGAACACCGGAGCGGCAGTCTGAATTCCTTTCAACTCAGCAATGGCTCGTGTCTTTCGCCTCTCGTACAACATTCCAACCATAAGAAACAAGGCTCCAGTGGAAAGGCCATGATTGACCATTTGGAGAATGCCACCTTGAAGACTTTGAGTCGTGAACGCAAAAATTCCTAAAATAATAAACCCCATATGGGCTACCGACGAATATGCGACAAGCCGTTTTAGATCTTTTTGCATTGCAGCCACAACTGCACCATAAATTACTCCGAAAACCCCCAAGGTAACTAGTGTTGGGGCCAACCAAACAGCTGCTTCCGGGAACAGATAAAGCCCAAATCGAAGTAAGCCATATGCGCCTAATTTGAGCATAACCGCAGCAAGAACTACTGAGCCGGCCGTTGGAGCTTGCGTGTGAGCGTCTGGAAGCCATGTGTGGAAAGGGGCTACTGGAACCTTGATCACGAATGCTAAAGCGAAAGCGACAAAGCATAGGCGGCTCGTATTCGTCGCTAAAGATTGACGATTAGCTAGCTCAACAACATCAAACGTCAGACCTCCATCTTTTGCACTTAAGACAGCCACGGTAACTATGGCAACAAGCATCAGAGCTGATCCTGCCATCGTATAAAGAAAGAACTTTGTTGCCGCGTACCGACGATCGTTGTAACCCCAACCACCGATGAGCATGTACATTGGAACCAACACAATTTCAAACATCACAAAGAACAAAAAAAGATCTAGTGCTAAAAATGCGCCAAATGATCCTGCTTGGAGTAATAAAAGCCAAGCTGTGTAAGGCTTCGGATCATGATGAGGATCCACCGCTAACAAGACAATCGGAGTTATTAATCCAGTCAGGACTACAAGCCACAGTGATATGCCGTCAACGCCTATATGCCAAGAAATTCCTAACGACGGAATCCAAGATTGATAAGACTCAAACTGAAAACCGCTATCAGACATTTGAAACTTGATCATTACAAAAACAGACATTGCGCCTGCTCCCAGAGCAAATAGAGCGCCAATTGGTCTTACTATCTCCGGTCTGTTTTTTGGCAAAAGAGCAACTACAAGCGCTCCAATAGCAGGCAACAAAATCAAAACATTAAGTACTGGAAACGACGCTACCTCTGTAGATCCGAGTATGTCCATCAAGAGGCACCTGCAATTATCCAAATGAGTAGAGCTAACCCACCAATTGTTATACCAATTGCATAATTACGCATATAACCCGACTGTAAGGGCCTCATAATTACGCCGAGCTTGATTGTACTTTTTCCAATTTGATTAATAGCGCCATCCACATATTTTTTATCCGCATTAGATATCATTTCAAATGCTTTGTGGCCAACCCCGCCTACAATTTTAGAGTAAGTAGCGTCTATATACATAGCGTTTTCGAAGACCTTTGGCTCTAATTGATCAGCCTTGACGCGATGCAAAAGCCATACTGCGGTGGCTAGACCGATCCCAATCACCCCTGCCAAAACCGCTATCGTCGCTAGAATTATTTTCGTCGTGCTACTGGATACGAAGTGATGTGGATGGCTGAAAATAGGTTCCAAGAAATGCTCTAGGTATAACCAGTCCGCTACTACTGGGAGATTTATTAATCCACCCATTGCAGCAGCTACCGCTAAAATACAGAGCGGAAGAGTCATAGTCCATGGCGATTCATGCGGTTGCACCCCATCATCCCAGCGTTTGTCTCCAAAGAACACCAGGAAAACTTGCCGGCTCATATAGTAAGCGGTCAAGAGAGCAGTAACCAAGCCTACTGCCCAGAGAATCGGGCCAATATTAGGCTGTTCCCATGCGGCTAAGAGAATCTCATCTTTAGACCAAAAGCCCGAAAATGGAGGGACACCCGCAATGGCTAGCCAACCGATTATGAAAGTTCCAGCTGTAATTGGCATAAGACTCCGAAGAGCCCCCATTTTCTTCATGTCCTGCTCATCATGCATTCCATGTATCACTGACCCCGAGCCGAGGAACAAAAGCGCCTTAAAAAATGCGTGTGTAATTACATGAAAAATAGCTGCAACGTAGGCACCTGATCCGATTGCCAAGAACATATACCCGAGTTGGCTAACGGTCGAATACGCAAGAACTTTCTTAATATCCTGTTGTGCCACGGCTGCTAACGCTGCGAAAAGAGCAGTAGCTGCTCCTACCACTGCAATTACTATTAAAGCGTCACTCGTTAGGACATGATTCATTCGAACCAGTAAGTAAACGCCAGAGGTAACCATTGTCGCTGCATGAACCATGGCTGAAACTGGGGTAGGACCTTCCATCGCGTCAGGCAACCATACGTAGAGAGGCAACTGAGCAGATTTACCAGCTGCTGCTACGAACAGAAGGAGCGAAACAGCGGTTCCTGTAACTGTCGCCATTGGAGAAGACTGCGCTATTTCTGTGTAAGTCAGCGTTCCTATGGAACTCCACAACAGAAACATTGCAATCATAAAGCCCCAATCGCCAACGCGATTAGTTACGAAAGCTTTTTTACCAGCTGTAGCTGCACTGTCTTTCTTATGCCAGAAAGAGATGAGTAAATATGAACAAGTGCCTACTCCCTCCCAACCAAGAAATGTGATGACAAGATTATTTCCCAAAACCAACATCAACATTGAGAATAAAAACAGGTTGAGATACAGAAAGAACTTCGAGAACTTTGGATCCCCGTGCATATAACCAACTGAGTAAAGATGAATCAGAGTGCCTACGCCGGTCACGAATAATGCCATAGTCATAGAGAGCGGATCGACTAAAAAACCAGCTTCTACATTCAGTGAGCCAACTGGAAGCCAGTCAAAAAGGACTTGCTCAAAAGAACGATCGTCACCAGTTCTAGTCAGCAAGCCTAGAAACACGACGAAAGTAACAACAAAAGAACACGCTGATGCGGCCGTCGCGAGCCACCCTGCTTTTGGCTCACCCAATCGACTTCCGGCAAGCAATAAAAATAGAAAACCAACCAGAGGCAAAGTCGGTATCAGCCAGACCAGTTCAACCATAAGGCACTAACCTTTCAATACCGAAAGATCATCGGCAGTGGAACCTGGCGCGCGTCGTAGTATCGCTACTATGAGTCCAAGCCCAACAACCACTTCGGCTGCGGCCACTACTAGGACGAAGAAAACTACGGTTTGGCCACCGATATCTCCTAACGCTGTTGAAAACGCTACAAAACTCAAATTAATTCCATTGAGCATTAGTTCGACACACATAAGCATTATTAGAGGGTTTCGGCGAACCAGAAGGCCCACGCCACCAATAATAAAAAGGAGAGCGCCTAAGACTAGGTACCAGCTAGTTGTAACAATCATCGCCCCGCCTCGTCTGGTAGCTCTTTCGCTGGTTTACGAGCTAAAACAACTGCACCAATTACAGCAATCACTAATAGTAAAGAAGTCAATTCAAATGCATAGACGTAGTTAGAAAAGAGCGATCGGGCTAAGAGTCGAACGTTAGCAGTATCGTCAATCGCTCCGCTCAACCCTGTTCGACCGGTCACGGGATTATCAACTGCCATTATGATGTAGCCGGTAAGTGCTAGTGACCCAACCCCAAAGCACAATGCCGCCCATTTTTGAGCAGGGAGTATGCCTATCTCCAAATTTTGTGCCGTGTCAACCCCTAGCAACATTATGACGAATAGGAAGAGAACAACAATTGCACCGGCGTAGACAATTACTTGCACTGCTGCCAAAAAATGTGCTTCTTGTGAGACAAACTGGACCGCTATCCCAAAGAGCGTCATTACTAGCATTAGCGCCGAATGCACAGGATTACGAGCTAAAATAACTCCGACGGCACCGGTCAGACATATCGCCGCTGCTACCAAGAATACAATCGTGTCGACCATTAGTCCTGGTTATCCTTACCATCGAGGGCCTGAGGCTCGGACTCGTCGAATTGTTGACCTCGTTCCGGCCCTCTGACTCCGTAGCCTAATTCTCCACTCCAGCCAACACGATTCTCATAAGCCGGGTTGCCCGACGAGGCGGTAGCCCTCATCCACCCAGAAGTTTTCAAATCATCACCAGCGTGCCATAATTCCCATGGCTGTTTTTGTGGAATCCCTTGGTCATCCACTACTAGCTCATCTTTCGTGTAAATCGCATCACTTCTATTAGCAAAACTAAACTCAAAGAGCTTTGATTCCGTAATAGCCTCGGTGGGACATGCTTCTACACAGAGATCACAATGTATACAACGCAGGTAATTAATTTCGTAGACAAAGCCGTATCTTTCGCCGGGCGATACTGGCGCTTCTTCAGGATTGTCTGCTCCACGAACATATATACATTTAGCCGGGCAGACTCCAGCACATAATTCGCAGCCTATACATTTCTCCATGCCATCTTCATAACGATTTAGAACATGTCGCCCATGAAAACGGTCAGGTTTTTCTCTTTTCTCTTTTGGGTATTCAGTGGTAACTCGCTCTTCGAAAAGTTTGCCAAAAGTAATTTTAAAACCGTCGAGGTAGCCCATTACGCATCCTCCGAATCTTTTTGATAAGCCCTGTCTCCAGCACGCAACGCAGTTACTAACAAAGTGCCTCCCAGGAGAAGCCCACCGGCTGCAGCCCCATATGTCGCCACCCAATTCCAATCATTACTTGCTCGCAACTCTTTAAGACTAATAAACATTAGCCAGAAGAGACTCAACGGAATCAGAACCTTCCAACCCAAGTCCATAAGTTGGTCATATCTCAAACGAGGGAGGGTCGCTCTAAACCATACGAAGATAAACAAGAAGACCATTACCTTGGACATAAACCAAATGGTCGGCCAGAACCACGTAAGACCAAAGAATATAGGGCCAGCAGGACCGCCGAAGAATAAGGTCACCATAATCGCCGACATGGTGATTACATTCATAAATTCAGCTAAGAAAAACAGAGCGAAGCGAATAGAAGAGTATTCGGTGTGGAAACCTCCAACGAGTTCTTGTTCAGCTTCAACTAAGTCAAATGGTGGACGATTTAACTCTGCCGTTGCAGCTATCAAAAACACGATAAAAGGAACCACTCCGGAAGTGACAAGGAACCAAGTGTTTAGACCCCCGGCTTGACGAGCAACAATGTCATGCGTAGAGAGCGTCCCCGCTAGGATAACAACCGCTACAACAGACATTCCCAACGCAGCTTCATAGGAAATAGCTTGAGCAGATGCTCTTACCGAACCGATTAAGGGGTACTTAGAACCTGAGGACCAGCCAGCCAGCATAATTCCGTATACCGCTATGGAAGACATGGCTAGCAGCAACAAAATACCTATCGGAGGGTCTGCAACCTGAAGGAAAGTCTCACGGCCGAAAATATTTACTGTTCCGGTATCACCGGGAACATCTTTAAAAACTCCGCCCACAGGAACAATTGCAAAAGACAGAAATGCTGTCACCGCTGATACATACGGTGCTAATCGGAATACAAGAGGATCCGCATTCTCCGGACGAAGATCTTCTTTAAAAAAGAATTTAACTCCGTCGGCGAAGGTTTGAAGTAAGCCCCACGGACCTGCGACATTTGGGCCGATCCGATTTTGCATATCCGAGATCAATTTGCGCTCAAACCAAACCATAAACATCGTCGCCACGAGCAAGAACCCAAAGGCTACGACAACTTTGAGGCCCATAATTCCAATGTCAACTAGGTCGACACCATCACGGAAGAGTGGGTCACCCGTCATCGTGTCTCAATTCTTATATCTGTTACAGGCAACTCACTATTGATGAACAGATTGGCACGAATACCAGGATTATTAAATGGTAATACAGCAGTCCCTCGAGGAATATTTTCATCTGCTATCGCTACGGCGACTCCGGTTGCCTTCGCAGAAATAATCGTAACTTCAGATCCATCTTGTATACCCAGCCGTTCAAGTTCCGTTGGGTTTACTCTCAGTTCCGCGTCTTGAGCTAACGCCGAAAGCGAAGCACAATTACTTGTTTGTGTTCCAGCGTCATACAACCTTCTGCCGCTTATAAGTCTCAAACCGTATCCGTCTACCACCGGTGTCTCTCCGGAAGGCTCTATCGCTAATTCGATACTTGTTCCACCGATGAGGATTCCGTCGCGCGTCTCATCGGCCCAAATTTGTTCAAGCGTTATCCCATTGTGGCTTGGAGCGACCTGCTCGATTTCGCTCCAGATTTCTTCCATAGAAGAAAATTCCAAATCGCATCCGAGACGCCAAGCTAATTCACTCGCAATCATCCAATCGTCTCTTGCGGCCGATGGTGAAGTTACGAGTTGAGCTAATCTGCTTACGCGTCCTTCAATATTCGTAGTCGTGCCGCCCTTCTCACCGTAAGCAGTCGCAGGAAGCACCACATCAGCGTTCGCTACTGACAACGTCGGGAAATTATCAATTGCGACTACAAATTTTGCTCCTCTGAGTCCTCTGTTCGCTAGATCTTGATCGGGAAAATCTACAAGCGGATCGGCGCCGACTAAAATTAAAACATCAAGTTGTCCATCAGCGGCAGCTCGTAACATACCTGCAGTATCTAATCCCTGCAGAGCCGGTACCTTAGCCCAAATCTTTTTAATTTCCTCATTTGGATTTTCTAGTGGCACCCTGCCTGGGAGCAGCCCTGGTGATAATCCCATGTCTATAGCTCCGCGAACGTTTCCTCGTCGAAGCGCCACTAAGAACTTAGCTTCAGGTAGTTCCTCAGTAATTACAGAGGCTGCTTCGATTGCCGGCAGAGCTGACTCAGCTAGTGAACTGCGGCCAAGGATCACAACAACAGAGCCGGAACGAATTTCTTCGCTCAATTCATCATCACTAGCTAATAATGATTTAAGTGTTTTAGCTGCTTCTCCAGATCTACATATGATAGAGCGATGTGCATAAGAGCTAACCCCAGTTTGCACTGGGGTAATTTCAACAACTTTCACTTTCTTTTTCTTAGCTGCTCCGCGCAACCGAAGATGAAGAATCGGTAGCTCTTCTTTTAAGTCAGGACCAATGACCAAGACCGTATCCGCTGAGCATGCTTCATCAATAGTCGCTGCCGGCAATCCCAGAACTACTTTGCCGGGCAGCCCGTCACCTAGCTGTGCATCGACGTTGTTAGTACCTATTACAGACCCAGCGAGCTTCGCCCATGCATAAGCATCTTCATTTGTGAGTCGAGAACCGCCGATTATGCCTACCTTGCCAGATCGGGCTTCTTTGATAGCGTCAGCACTAACTGCTAACGCAGCACCCCAAGTGGTTTCTATTAGCTGGTCTTTATTATTCGGGTCTCGAATTAGAGGGGTTTCTAAACGATTGGGACTTTTTATCGCTTCAAAGTCAAAACGTCCTTTGTCACACAACCAACCATGGTTAACGGGGTCGACATCAACGCCTAAATATCGAACTAATTCATTTCTGGATGACTGAACAGCGACGCGACAGCCAACCGAACAACTGGTGCATGTTGACTCCACTTGTTCTAAATCCCACGGGCGCGCCTTAAATCGGTATGGAGCTGCTGTAAGAGCGCCTACCGGACATATTTGAACTGTATTCCCCGAGAAATACGAACTAAAAGGTTCATCAGGGAATGTTAAAACCTGGGTCTCGTTGCCTCTTTCGGTAAATTGGATAAGCGGATCTCCGGCTACTTCATCGGCAAACCGTGTGCACCTGTCACAAAGAATGCAACGTTCTCTATCCAAATGCACTAGATCTGAGATGGGGATGGGCTTCTCATAGTGCCGTTTTTCTTCTATAAATCTGGACTCACCAGGGCCATAAGCAACCGTTTGATCCTGTAACGGACATTCCCCGCCTTTGTCGCAAACCGGACAATCAAGAGGGTGATTGATTAGAAGAAATTCTAGAATTCCTTCTTGGGCTCGTTTCGTTTCATCTGACTCTGTGTCAACTATCATCCCATCTGTAACCGGGATCATGCACGAAGGTTGGAGCATTGAACCCCGACCGGTGTCAACCTCTACTAGACACATCCGGCACATGCCAACAGAGGACATTCTCTCGTGGTAGCAGAAGCGAGGTATATGAACACCGTTGCGGTCAGCAGCGGCAATGACAAGTTCACCAGCTTCAGCTTCAATTTGAGTACCATTTATGGTTACCGATACAGCGTTCGGTTGAGAATCAGGCACTTATCGTCACCTCAACATAGTTACGATCACTGTTGCCAGCTACTTTGGCTTCAAATTCTTCTTTGAAAAGTGTTAAGGCAGAATGAACGGGCGCAAATGCCGATGGTCCAACAAAACAAATTGTGGTCATCTTGTATGGGAATGGAACGGCTGACAACCCTTTTTCCTTGTTGGAAGCGTGAGGAAAATCACCGGGGCAAATTGTCTCGCCAACTTCGATTAACAAGTCAAGATCACGCTTGGTTCCTGATCCGTTCACGATACGACGCATTATCTGCTCTAGCCATGTTCCTCCCTCTCGACATGGCACACACTTGCCACAGGATTCATGGGCATAGAACTTGGTAAGAGTGAGTGCTGCTGCAGGGATATCGGTCGTTTCATCCATCACCATTATCGCACCTGAACCCAACATTGACCCTTCGGGTCCGACTTGACTAGCCTCAAAAGGTAAGTCAAGTTGATCAGCAGTAAACCATGGCGCTGAACCTCCGCCAGGAACGAAGGCTTTCAGTGCTGCATCATTGCGGATTCCTCCGCACATGGTTTCGCCATAAATTAGATCTCTGAAAGTCGTTGTTCCATTAACAATTTCATAAACACCCGGACGTTTTACATGCCCGCTTACCGCGACCATACGAGTTCCCGGAGAAGTCTCTGTTCCAATTGCCTTAAACGCCTCAAAACCATTCGACAGAATCCATGGCAAGTTGGAGAGCGTTTCAACGTTGTTAACGATTGTTGGTTGCCCGTATAGGCCAATTGATGCAGGGAAATAAGGTGGCTTTAACCGTGGCATCCCGCGATTGCCCTCAAGGCTCTCAATCAGAGCTGTTTCTTCACCTACTACGTATGCTCCGGCTCCCCAATGAAGCACAATATCTACTGAGAATTCAGTGCCTAAAATATTTTTACCAATGTAACCAGCTTCATAGGCCTCGTTTAGTGCCTGCGCTATGCGCTCTTGGGCCACTGCCATTTCACCACGTACGTACAGAAAGCATTGACTTAGGCCAATCGCATAGCAAGCTATTAGGCAACCTTCAATTAACTGATGTGGGTCGAGTTCCATTAAGAGTCGGTCTTTGTAGGTCCCTGGTTCAGATTCGTCACCATTAACAACTAGATAGCGAGGCCATACTCCTGGAGGGCAGAATCCCCATTTAACGCCTGCCGGGAAACCAGCGCCTCCCCGTCCTAATAGTGAAGCATCCCGAACTTCTCCATGCACTGCCTCGGGCGTCCTACTTAAAGCTGTTCGGAGTCCTTGATACCCGCCAGTTTCCTCATACCTTGCAATAGTAAAGGAATCTTCGTAATCAAAACGCGATGTAACTATGCGCGGGGTCTTATTAGCGATAAACCCCGGGGCATGGGGAATCGGAATTCCTCGTTCAGTCATGAGTTAGCTTCTTTTTGTTCTTCAATCCAAACCGGAGGGGCATTAACTGACTCCGGATGCATAGCACCGACAGATCGTTCTGTCGGTATATGTTGGCGAATTTGAGCGAGTACTCCGTGTCTCGGGGTTCCTTCATTCTTTGGATCAGCTAATTCATCTATAAGGTGATCAAAATCTGAGAGGGTAACTCTGTATTTGTGTCTGTAATTTACTTGCAGGCAGGGAGCTTCTGTGCACGCTGCTTGGCACTCAGCTCCCTCCAACGTAAACAAGCCATCACTAGTGGTGCTTCCAGCTTTAATCCCTAGTCGCGTTTCCGCATGTTCCAATAGCTCCTCTGCTCCCATAAGAGCACATGACATTGTCGTACAAATGTTTACGACGTATCTACCAACTTCGTGGCGCTTAAACATTTCGTAGAAAGAGCAAGTACCGAGAACCTCTGCTGAGCTAGTACCTATAAGGCCACCGATTTGCTTCATTGCTTCTTCGGTTACCCATCCAGCTTGTTCTTGAGCTAAGTGCAAGAGAGGAATCATCGCTGAACGCTGCTTCGGGTAGCGACCAATTATCTCATGAGCTAGCTCTAAGTTTTCTTCCGTAAAAAAAGTCATCGGTCGACTTCTCCCATGATCGGATCAATCGACGAAATCACTGCAACGGCGTCTGCTAGCAGCCCGCCGTGCATCATGTGCGGAAGAGTTTGCAAATTGACAAAGGATGGAGCCCGTATGTGCATCCGTTGAGGTTTGGACCCTCCGTCTGAAACAAGATAACAACCCAATTCTCCCCGAGGGGATTCAACTGATGTGTAAACCTCTCCAGCAGGCACTTTGTAGCCTTCTGTAAAGATTTTAAAGTGATGGATTAGGGCTTCCATCGACTCATCTATTCGAGCTCTTGGCGGCGGTGTTACCTTTCGATCTTCAACTCGGTAAGGGCCTTTTGGCATCATGTCAAGACATTGTTCCACGATTTTCATCGATTCCCTGATCTCATTTAAGCGAATCGCATACCTGTCAAAAGTATCGCCATAGGATCCGACGACTATGTCAAAATCTACTTTGTCATAGGCAAGATAGGGCATGGTTCTTCTTGTATCCCATGCATAACCAGTTGAGCGAAGAATTGGGCCTGTAGCTCCTAATGCAATTGCTTCTTCTGCAGTTATTACTCCTACGCCTTGTGTCCGATCTCTCCAAATCGGTTGGCCCGTCATGAGCACATCAAACTGTTCCAGACGATCCGGAAGGATATCTAGAATTTCCCGCACGTCAGATTGCCAATTATCAGGCAAATCAGCGGCTACACCGCCTGGGCGAATGTAGTTATGATTCATTCTAAGTCCCGTTACTTTTTCGAAAAACCTTAGGACCTCTTCTCTTTCTCGCCATCCATATATCATCATTCCGACAGAGCCTAAGTCCATGCCGTTGGTCGCAAGAAATAAAAGATGTGAAGACATGCGATTGAGTTCGCACATCAGCATTCGGATCCAAGTCGCGCGCTCAGGAATCTCAATATCTAAAAGTTGTTCGACGGCTAACGAATATACAAGCTCCGTAAAAAGCGGAGCAGCGTAATCCATTCGAGTGACGTTGGTCGGTCCCTGCAGGAAGGTTAGATCTTCCGCTGTTTTTTCCATTCCAGTGTGTAAATAACCAATAATCGGTTTCGACCGAAGGACAGTTTCTCCTTGCAACTCCATGGTTACTCGCAACACTCCATGAGTCGAAGGATGCTGAGGTCCCATGTTTATAATCATTCGTTCATCATCTGGATCTATTACTTCGGCACGGTTTTCAGCCTCAGATTCAGAGATGCGCAATATGGCTTCACGGTTGCGGAGATGCTCGAGAGTGCTCATTAACGTCCCTCAACTGCTTTGAATTGCACCGGAATTCTTCCCATCGAAAAATCTTTACGCAGCGGATGACCCACCCATCCCTCTGGAAGTAGAATTGGAGTTGGGTCAGGATGTCCCTCAAATACAAAACCAAACATATCGCTGGCTTCACGCTCCATGGCTTCAGCGCCTGGGTAAATCATGGATATCGATGGCACTTTAGGATCATCTTCCGGTAATTGAACACGCACTCGAATACGTCTTTTTCCCAAAAGGTCAAGGAAGTTAATTACTAACTCGAATCGCTCCGCTTTTACACCATTCGGAAGTTTTCTAGTCAAGTTTTTGTAGTAGTCAACGCCACAAAGATCCACACACATCTGATAGCCATCGGCCGCCAAATTTTTGATTAAACTCTCATACAACAATATCTCAGGATGCAGCACAATTTGGCCGTTGCTATTCGAAACTGACACATCATAAGCAGTATCTGTATGAGCATTGTCAGGCGCTGTATCGCTATTACCTTCGGCTGTGCCTTCCGATGTCTGAACCCTACTCATCGTTACCGTCTACCAGTGCGTATAATTACAGGCTCAGGCTGGGCATCTGGAGCGTTTTCACGAGAAAGCTCGATTCCAGCTCCCTTACCGGTATTTTTTCTGCGTTCAGTTAACTCTCCTGTACGAATTTTTTCGTGTAAGGCCAGAATTGCATGCAATAAGGTTTCAGGACCTGGAGGGCAGCCTGGTGCATAAATGTCGACAGGAACAATTTGGTCAACTCCCTGCACTATCGCATAGTTGTTAAACATCCCACCGCTTGAAGCACATACCCCCATACTAATAACCCACTTGGGCTCCATCATTTGGTCATATATTTGTCGCAGTACTGGCGCCATTTTCTGGCTTACGCGACCCGCAACTATCATTAAATCTGCTTGGCGAGGTGACGCTCGGAAGGTCTCCATTCCATATCGAGCCATGTCATAGTGAGCTGTCCCAGTAGCCATCATTTCGATGGCGCAACAAGCAAGCCCAAATGTCGCTGGCATTACACTGCGCCGCCGAGCCCACTTGACTAGCTCTTCAATCGGTGCAGTAAAAATATTGTGTCCAAGGCCAGCTAGCCCTGCATCGCCTAAACCTAATTTTTGTTTGAGGTCATGAACATCGGCCATTATGCAGCCTCGATTTCACGTGACAAAGTGTTGGTAGCTGTTCTGCCCTCAAGCCCAACTTTTTTGATAGTGGATGTTGTGGTTCGTTCCGGACTCACTAATGGATTTGATACACGTTTACCAGGACCCCAGTTCAGTCCACCCATGGCTAGTTCGTATGCAAAAGAAAGGAAGAATATTCCAACAAAAATAGCCATGGCTACAAGCCCAAATAGTCCCAGCTCATTATTTGCTACCGCCCATGGGTATAAAAAAATTATTTCTATATCAAACATTATAAAAAGCATAGCTACTAAATAAAATTTGACGGGGAATCGCTCAGGGATAGCAGTTTGATCAGTTATGCCGCACTCATAGGGAGCAAATTTCGGGAGAGTTCGACGCTCCGGGGCGAGTAAACGCGAAGTAATAATGCTTAATAGAACAAATAGGATTGCTAGAACCCCGAGGGTTAATACTGGCAGATACTGTTCCACTTCAGCTCACTTGCCCCAACTTTAACTTATTTTCCTGCCGCTTCGCGAACGGCCCAAACCGCCTGATCACGACGATGTAGGTGATAACAACCCAGACCAAACAAGACCCCTGACAATATTGCCACTAATGCTGGCCTCAAACGCAGATTACCTTGATCACGAACCATGATTACCGTGTACAAGGGTGCAGAGCGATCAAGTTCAGCCACCGGCAAGAAGACTTTTCCATTCTCGTCGAAAACATTCGGGTCAACTTCAACATTTGGTTTATATGGCTGCAACTGAACAGCTGCGTAATGAGGACGGCCGCGGCTTGGTATCAAGTATTGGGTAACTGGATTATCAGGTATCCCAAATAATCTGTATCTTTCACCACCAGTTTTCAACACTCGATGGATTTGGTAGTCACTCGCGGCAGCGAATAGACAGGTATTGACCGTTTCGAGGCTTCGAGGGTCGCCGTCTCTACATATAACAGCACTGTCGGCAGCGGAACGGGCGTCAGGTTCAATTACGACTTCCCAATCGCCACCTGGAGCAACATTGACGCCTTCGTTTCCAATTTCCTGGACTTTCTCGATCGGAACAGCTTCTGGGTTGGTGCTTACGTGTGTCACCTGCCATGAAGGGCCATTACCAACCCAGCCGATTCCAAAAACCCACCAGATGATGCCCATTAAGAGGTTCCAACCCCAGAAACCCGTCCAAGCTACCAAGAAGCCTAGACGCACTCCTATGTTTGTAGCTAGAAGCAAATACACCGATCCACAAAGGATTACCACTGACAACAGCACTGCTAGATACCCTGTTAGTACTGGGTCCCACCCGACGACCGCTAACAAACTCATGAATCACCACCCGGGGCATAGAGTTCAGCAAACTCGACGGTGGATTGCTCAACTGGGTCAAGACTTCGCTCGTACATTGAGATAGCTCTTATCTCGTCTTCGGTCAAAATTTTGCCAAATCCTGGCATGCCATAATTCCCCAGACGAGCAAATTCCCCATATGGTACATCGTCTGCGGCCCCTAAAGCGATAAAGCTGATCTGGTCTTCTATATCCGGGAACAGTCTTTCAAGACTGGTCTTGTTGAGCGCTGGACCATAGCGTCCTGAGCCCGCTGGCCCCGGTATCAGTTCTACAGTACCACCACCATTTGGCAGTGTCGCAGGTCCGCGTCCAGGCCATCTCGGTGTATGGCACCTCGCGCAATGTATTTCAAAGAGGACTTGGCCTTC
>CAJQGN010000137.1 GCA_905477545.1 uncultured Acidimicrobiales bacterium
CGCAGCAACCAATCCTTGGGCAGGACCAATGATTGACTGTGACGTACCGCGGCTCGATAAGACCTATGAAGTTAATCTTAGGGCTCCTCTGCAATGGACTCAGACTGCATGGACTAAGTGGATGCAGGAAAACGGTGGATCTATAATTAATATCGCTTCGGTAGGTGGATTCACTACTAGCGAAGCGCTTGGGGTCTACTGCATGTTTAAAGATGCGCTCATGCATATGACTAGGCAACTGGCTGCAGAAATGGGCCCAAAAGTAAGAGTAAATTGCATTGCACCTGGTCTGATCAAAACAGACTTCGCAAAAGTTTTGTGGGATGGACCACGCGGAAAACAGATAGCTGACATGCTTCCGTTAGGCCGTCTCGGCGAACCTGAAGACATAGGGGAAGCAGCACTTTATCTGGCAGCCGGAGCTAGCTGGATGACCGGGAATACACTTACAATCGATGGCGGCGAACTCATCCGAATTACTGGTGAACTTCCGATAGAAGAGTGAAAGTCAGCCTAGCTAAGTGGCTTCCATTAGTTATCTGGACATTACTATTGTGGACGTCTCGTATAAAAAATATTCTCCAAAATAGTGATTTGACTTACGTAGCCGTTGCCGTTCGAGTCCTGGTGGCATTAATTTTTTTGTTGCTAGCGCTACTAACCCTTCGCTCATCTCTAAGAAAAAAAGAAAGCCAAGTTTGGCTGACAACGCTCTGCGTATGGTCGCTTGCGTACTGGCCACTAAGAGGTGGACTCATCCTCATAGACTCAGAGTACTCATATGGGTTCAAGGCGGTTCACAGTGCGTTAATGATAGTGACACTTGGTCTTGTCTTTTTAGCGTTACCTTCGAAAAAACTAGCTCAAATTAGAAGCAAATTTTAAGAACCAGTTCCAGACTAGATGCGGATCTTCAACCATCGGGTTGTGTCCGAGCCCTTCAAATACGATAGGAGTTTCGATAGGTAGTAGCTCGTGATCTTCGATGGAGGCTACAGGATCCGCACTCCCGAGAGCCATAGCTATAGGTATCTTCATTTTTGTGATCGATCCCAGACTTTGCAGAAAGTGTCGCGGTGCTGTGTGAAACGAAGATGGGTCTTGTGACACCATCCAGCCGTCTTCAATTTGCCTAATGCCCCGTTGAACAAGCGAAGAAGTAGGGTCAACGATTCCTATGAGACCAGATAGTTTAAGAAACCAATCGATTGCTTCACTGCGAGTTTGGAAAATCTTTGGGGGCTTAGATGCCATTTTTGGAATGCGAATTAGGTCTTCCTCCGACCAGATAATTTTTAATCCAAGAATGGCGAGGCCAAGTGGTGGATTACCAAAAAAACCAGATCCTAGGGCTAAACCGACACCGCCTCCCATCGAATGGCCTAGTACGATGTAACGCTCATCATGATCTAATAGATCAATGACATCTGACGCTAGTGAGCCCAGTGTGTACCGTTTGTGCCACTCAGCTGCACCATGGCCGCGAAAATCTGGTGCGACTACACGCCCTGGCCAGTCGGAGGCTGCGATTAGCGGCTCCCAGATTTGTGCGGTAGCTCCCATCCCATGTAGAAGAACGAGAGTTGGATTCTTTTCATTCACCTCAACGAGATTACAGAAGGAATTTGCATTCGGTCGCGCGTACATGCATATCTGTCTGAGTTTCTCTAATCCGTATAAAACGACGAGCAGGTTCACAGTCAACGAATGAAATGAATGGCAAGTAAAAATTTCTGATTAAGGGAGTTGAAGCTAGAACTCACGTTACGGCTCTGAAATTAAAGTAATAATCATTACTTTAATGATTTCTGGAGAGCAGATAGCACTCAGCTAAGGCAGGATGGCTTAGTGCGAAAATCTCGATCGAAGTTCAGAGGCTGGAAAGTCGTCGGCGCTGGAGTTTTGATTCAAGGCATGCAGAGCGCCCTGATAATGCAATCAATGGGTAGCTACATGGTGGTGCTCGAAAAACAGTTTGGGTGGAGTAAGTCTGTTCTTTCAGCCGCTTTTTCAGTTAATCGATTTGAATCTGCATTGCTTGGCCCCCTTCAGGGCTGGCTTTTGGATCGGGTCGGGCCAAAAAGAATTGCCAGAACAGGCGCAATATTTCTATTAGTTGGGTTTCTTTGGTTTAGCCAAATTAATTCATTATGGGAATTTTTTGTTTCTTTTTTTCTAGTAGCAGTTGGAGCTGGGCTTAGTGGATTTTTGACAGTTACGGTGTCAATCGTTCGTTGGTTCGAGCGGCGCAGAGCTCGAGCACTCGCTACTGGCAGTATGGGTTTTGCTATGGGTGGCTTAGCGGTCCCGCTAGTGGTTTGGTCTATTAACTCTTACGGTTGGCGACTAACAGCAGCATTTTCAGGAGTAATAGCTAGCGTTTCTATTTTCTACTTTGCGAAATTTTTAGATGGGTCTCCCGAGGACTATGGCCAACAACTAGACGGTTTAGAGCCCGAAGAAGTTGAGTCAGAGCCGACTGCTGAAGGTCTCGCCTCGATTCACTTCACAGCCAGCGAGGCCGTCCGTACGAGAGCTTTCTGGATGATCTCACTTGGACATATGAGTGCCCTTTTCGTTGTGGGTGCGGTAATGGCGCACTTGGCGCTCTACCTGACATCAGAGCGTGGCTATTCGTTGCAACAAGCTAGCTTCGTTGGGGCTGCGTTGCCTTTGATGCAAATGGTGGGAATGGCTATAGGCGGTTTTCTTGGTGATCGAATTAATAAAAGAGTAATTGCATCTTTTGCTATGGTTGGACACGCAGGCGGCATTCTCATTTTGGCGTATGCAACTCAAGCTTTAACTATTAGCTTGTTCGTTATTCTTCATGGCCTAGCTTGGGGTGCTCGTGGCCCATTGATGCAGGCTCTGAGAGCTGATTACTTCGGATCGTCTTCATTTGGCTCGATTATGGGTTTAAGTTCGGTAATCGTCATGCTTGGAACTGTGTTTGGACCAATTATTGCCGGAGTTCTAGCAGATATAACTGGGAGCTACCGGTTAGGTTTCATTGTTCTAGCAGTGCTATCAGCATTAGGCATGGTCTTTTTCATTTTCGCTACCCCCCCAGATCCGCCTCTGAGGTCTGCGAACCCAAGCTTCAGCGAGAACTGACTCGGCTTCAGCTGCTAGGAGCATTGCGCAGGCCGAAATGTATAACCAAACTAGAAGTACCGCAACTGCTCCCAAGGAACCAAAAGTTGCTTGCAACTGATCTGCGTTGGAAGCGACTGAGGCCATCCCAAAAGTTCCTCCGACCCATATCAAGCCGCCTATACCTACTGCGACTACGCGCGCTCGGGTTCGTGAAGATGGTCCAATTACCATTCGATACACCCACGCCAAAGAGAGTGAAGTAAATAACAAGACCACTGGCCACCTGACCCAATTAATCCAACTTTTTGGATCGTCAGCGAACCAAGCCGTCTCAATTGTTCGCGGTAGAGCAACAACTACCCAAATCAAAACTGTTGTGACAACCAAGCCCATGGCGCTTAGCTTCAGAGCAAAAATTCTTCCTTGAAGCCAGTTGTGGGGACTCCGGCGAGCGTGAGCAATTCGAATAGCCATAACAGAAGAATTAAAAGCATTGGAAACCAGCCAAAGAAGCCCGAACAAGCCAATAGCTAAGCTCAACCCAACCTCACCGTTTCCGATAGCGGTTACACTTCTGAGTTGAGCTACCACCAGATTCGCTGCTTCTTGGGGGAGAGCGTTGGTTAAGGGTTCGAGCTGAACTGCTACTTCGTCTGGTTCAGCAATGAGGCCATAAATGGACACTATCGATACGACAGCTGGTACGAGCGCCAAGGCAAAATAATAAGCAACTCCGGCAGCGGCTAACAAGGTGTGGTGCGCAGAAACATTTTTGATGAAGTCCTTCGTCAGGCGAAGGAGGCCTTGAGGTGAGCTAGATAAAGAGCTCTCAGATGTGTGATCGGCCATACTCATAGGGTGCCAGGATTATAGTGAACGCGCGACCGCTAAATAGTGATAGAAATTTCTGTTGTGGACACTGATACGTTATTTGACCCTCGAACCTATAAAACTGGCGTTC
>CAJQGN010000138.1 GCA_905477545.1 uncultured Acidimicrobiales bacterium
CCGGGAAAGATGTCATATTGTGTGTTGGCATCAGCGACATAAGCAGCTGTTTGAGGATGCGTTACTCCGATATGGAAACTCTCGATGAACGCTTCGAGCGCAAGTTTCCAATTACAGGTCATCACTTTTTCAACGTGGGCGGCTTTCCAACGATTTTCAAGTGGGAAGTTCTTAAACTCTTCGTCGAGGATCTCGATATAGCTATCGAATGGTTCGCAATCTTCATCGAAGTTGACGAAAACAAACCCGCCCCAGAAATCTATTTGTGCTTCGGGAAGGCAGAATTCTTGAGGGACAACATCAGGAAAATCCCAGCTATTGGGAATATGCACGAGCTGGCCCTCTAAATCCCAGGTAAAGCCATGGAAAGGACATCTAAATCTTTGAACGTTTCCTCCTTCGCTACGCAGTTGCGTGCCACGGTGAAGACAGGAATTGATATACGCGCTCACGTCGTGAGCTCCTGTGCCAGTTCTCACCACTATGACTGATTCGGTAGCTACCTCATACACCACATGGTCTCCTACGGTTTGCAGCTCTTCAAGCCGACAAGCCATCTGCCATACTTTGCGCCAAACATGCTCTACCTCGAGGTCATGCCATTCTTGCGTGAGGTAGCGATCGGCAGATATCTCATGATTGCCTAAATATTTAGGTGGGTATTCGCGCAGCAGCGCTTCGGGAGGAGCGATTGAATCCGCTCGCAATACCTCCTGAACCGTCTGTCCCGGAGCTCTCCGCCCTGCGGTCTCAGTCATGGCTACACGCTAGTAGATCGCCTCTACCTTTGAGGAAGAAAACGTGAGATGCCCTATTCGCGCTGTTCGAAAAGCGTTTCACTGATCTTGTCCCTTCAGCAGCGGGCCGATTCATGAACCCAAACTCAGCGCCTTAAAATAAGTTATTTATTAACGGGTTTCTTCTAAATGCGATAACTATTTTGTTCTCAAGTCTCTGCACGTTTAGATCTATATCGCATCGATAGTCCGACCATCGGCGAGTGCGACCGCTTCAATCTCAAACATAAGCTCAGGGTACGCAAGAGCCCGAACCTCACAGATTGTGTCAGCAGGATACGGCTCACTAAACACCTCCCGACGCAATTCGACCACCTTTGGGAAATGAGACATATCGGTCACGAAAATGGTGACCTTGATCACCTGATTCAGACTCGATCCCGCTGCGTTGAGAACACTCTCAAGATTTCGCACTGCCTGGCGGGCTTGAGCGGCGAAGTCTCCAATACCGACAACTTCACCATGTTCATCTACCGCAGCCTGTCCTGACACGAAGACAAAATCGCCAACCCGAAATCCCTGGGAGATGTGAACCGCCGCGAACCGGTCGGGTTCAGTGCTAATACGGTGCGCGTCAGTTCCCATCTCAGGATCTTATTTAAGTGAGTTGATGTCCGCCCGGTTCTTCCAAGCTTTTACTTCTACAGTCCATTGGGCACAACTTCAATACCACGAGGAGAATCCTGTTTTGAAGCAGGTGTCGATCTGATGCGCCATAACGAAAACGCACTGAGTTAGCTTCGAGGCTTCTTCTGATCTGAACTGCTCATAGAAGGCTGTTGCAGAATGCTTCCGTTTCTAGCATTGTGTCACTGGCTAGTAGATGGCTAACACTTCAGCCACGACAATCAACCCGATAACAACTCCGCTTACGACCCTAAACGCAGGCAGTGGAACTGCTGTGAAACGATGACCAATGTGGCTGGCTTTAAAATCTTCGGAACCATCCGAAAGGTCTTTCCCGCAAGCAAAAATATCTTGCATACAGTCGTCAAGAAAGAACAACGTCCAAAGCGAAGTAAGAACTGTTACCGCTGTTAACGCAAGTTGAATTCCCGAGTCTTGCAACCCAGTGCCTGCAAATCCCAATACGACGAGTAGCCCAGTGTGGAAGACGGCGAAGAACATGATTATGGCACGCGCGTCCGCTGCTCTCGCTGACAGAATATCGATATAGTCTTCCGAATCCATTTTCATAACTAAGCCTTTGGTTGGGTACTAAAAAATTGTCTCATAGATTTTTGGGCACCCTTAGTCATCTAAACACAGATTTCGCTTTTGGTGCGAAGCTGTCTATTTCACTGACATGGACTGACACTCTCGATTCCATCTACAACGCAGCAAAACCAATGAGACTTCTCGTTATTTGGCGGATTGATAGCGACCATCGGGAATGTTCGTCGGGAGATTAAACCCCTGGTTGTTGAAGAGGTCAAACCCTAGAGCATCGGTTTGCTCCATCTGAGATTTAGTGCATAGGCGCCACTCATCTCGAACATCTTGACATTTGCTGGTAAGAGCATCATCAAGGGCCCCAATGTTGGTCATGAGAAGCCAATAGAAATACTCGTGGACCTGACAACCGTAAGTGCAACTTTCGTCATCATAGCTATACCAAGCTTTTTGAGGATACGTGCTTGGGATCGTTTCGAATTGCCCACCGCGAGCTACGTCCATCGCCGCTGTTAATTGGCTGCTACCTGGGTTATCACCAAAATATGTTGGGTAGGAGTTATACCAACCTACAGAAACAACATGCCAAACTTCTTCCAGGTTTGTATCCCAAGTGCCAGCTTTTCCTATTCCTCCAATAGCCCACTCGTCATACTCGTAGTACATGCTTGCAGCCATACCTAAGTTGTCTTCGCAGTAGGTTCCCCTTGTGCTTTCGAAGAAGGGGTCCCGGTCATTTTCGCTCCAAACGGGAACAACAAAATTATTATTGACGAGGAAGCTAAGAACCCTAGATTCATCGGGGAAACCATCTTCGTCGTTATCGATGTACTGCGCAAGGATGTTAGCGGTGTGTTTCACATATGCGAGCGGCGCGCCAGGAGTTCCGATCACATACATGCCAAAAACATTAATAAATTTGTCGAATGATGAGTTAAGGCATTGAAGCGTCGGGTGTTGTGGCATAACCACAAGGGTTGGACTCTGAACAATTTTCGGGATATCTAGTTCAAATGTTTGCGAATTCGATTCTGCTATTTTCTCGTTCTCTTTTGGCGATTCAGAGTCCGAAGACGATGTAGCAGAGCATGCAACAACAAAGATCAAAAAAGTAAACGTCAAGATTGTTGAGCGCATGACACAAGTCTCTCAGGAAACTTATAGATAAACGCCAGACACAAATTTTAATTCAGGCAACTAGCGGCAAGCGATACGCCCATTGATGGCCACAAGTAAGGGTCTTTCTATTCTGTCCCTCAGCCCCAAAAGGCAAAAGATAGGGCTAGGGCTAACACAATGAACCAGGCTGACCAGAGCATTCTCACAGCCCGCCTAATATCCAAAGCTTTTGGTTCTCTTCCTCCCTGGTTTACCCAGGCAAAATCCTGCATCTGCCCTTCATAACTGCGAGGCCCAGCTAGCGCTAGTCCTAAACCATACCCCATCGCTGTTTCTGGCCATCCAGCATTTGGTGAACGATGCAACCTTGCATCTTTTCGTATGCTCTTGCCCATGTGCAGCACCCGGCCAGTGGCGGCTAGAAGCAAAGCAGTCAACCGTGCTGGTAACCAATTGAGCAGATCGTCGAATCGCGCAGAGGCCCAACCGAAATCTGTATATTCTGCAGTTCGATAGCCGATCATACTGTCGGCTGTATTCACGCACTTATAGACCAGTATTCCGGGCAGCCCAGCGACAAGAAACCAGAAAATAGGCGCGATCACACCATCAGAGAAGTTCTCTGCAGCTGATTCAATGGCGGAGCGTGAAACCTCGCCTGCATTCATGTCATCTGTATCGCGACCGACGATTTGGGCGACAGCCGCTCTCCCCTCTTTAAGGGAGCTCCCCAGCGCTTGGGTGACTTTCGCGACATGATCAACTAGGGATCTTTGAGCTAAAAGGATAGTAAGACAGGGGAATTCGGCAATCTCGCCTAGCTCGCTTAGTGATTGTCCCAGCGCGGCCGCAGAAGCTATTAGTGCTATCAGAAAAAAAGTGCCTTTTACCTTTCGCGCCTTTGCTCGGTTTAACCACTTATCTCCTATCGATATAGCTGCTCCGATCGCTACGACGGGATGAGAGAGCCGAGACCATAACCATTTTGGTTCTCCTATCAACGCGTCAGCGATCATCGCCAGGACAAGCAATCGCGTCATGAGTCCAACGTTTCCTCAAGGCGCCGCCAATCCGCAGGGCCGGGAAGACCAACTCGGATATAGCTTTTGGAATACGGGAAGATCCGGGTCCAAATATAATTTATGGCTAGTTTTTCGCGCCAACTCTCTGCATCATCTACTTCGTAAAGCCGAAAAAGATCACACCCTCCGATTTGAACTGCCCCATGAGATGACATCAGGTCATCTAATTTCTTTGCGTCGGATTTAAGCCTGATTCGAGCACTTGTAGCCCAAACATGATCGTTCAAAGCCGCAGTGCCAATTCTTATCGTTCCACCTCCAACCGGCCAAGGCCCAAGAAGCTCCCGGAGTTTTGAAACAACTGGATCAACTCCGATGATGAAGCCAAGCCGCAGCCCTGGTAGTCCCCAAAACTTTCCAAAACTCTTAACAAAAATACGACCTGGCTCATTGCTATGGGAAATTAAAGTTCGATCTGAAACCACATCAGAAAAGCTTTCATCCACTATGACAGTGCCGCAGTTTAAGTCACCTTCGGTCCAAATTTTCCCGGTGGGGTTATTAGGATGCACCAATACTTTCAGATCAAATGCAGTCTCATCTCGCTGCCAGCCAGCATTCCTAAAGGCTGAGTCATATTCACTGTATGTAGGTTGTTCGATCGAGACTTTCTCCCCATTCAACAAAAAAGGCAAGGCTGTGATAGCTGCTGAGGCTCCGTTTGTGGCAACGACTTGAGCTTCGCTGGGCACAGTCCAAAACGTCCGAGCTGCTTGTTCAAGCTCTAACAAATCAGAGTCGCTGGGTAAGTCGCTACTTTCTCTCGGATCGAAACGTCCAATCGGGTAAGCAATAGGATTTATTCCGGTTGATAGATCAATCCAATCGGAGCGGCGTCCCCCATACAGGTCAATAGCTAGGTCGAGGTTTCCGCCATGATCACGCATTTATGATCGAAACCTATATTGTGTTGCTCCCAGTTCCAACCTAAGAGATAGTTCGCCAATATTTTCCGCGGAGGTTATGCATTAGTGTGTCTATAACTCACTTTGGCTCTGTTAACTTTTTTCGGTGTTGGCGCTTCGTTCTAGTAGAGCTCTAGCACCTAGGAAGTTACTAACTCGCTGCAGCGGAGCAAGGTTCCCGTCTACTTGTTCGAAGATCAATGACTCATTTCCGCAAGAATGAAGCTGCCTGACGGCGCTCAAAGTTCAACAATCGGCATACAAGGAAGCCTTATCGGTCATCCCAGCCGCTAAAATTTTGGTACAAATGGACTCATTTAAGTTTCGACTCGGGCACCTCGATGAATAGAGCGCTGATGGTTCAGGGTGCGGGGTCCAACGTTGGGAAGTCGCTCGTAGTGGCAGGACTTCTAAGGAGTTTTCGAAACCGAGGTCTTAATGTTCGTCCGTTCAAACCGCAGAACATGTCAAACAACGCCGCCGTCACCAAAGATGGCGGCGAAATTGGTCGGGCTCAGGCTCTACAAGCCCTCGCAGCAGGAGTGCCTCCGCATACAGATATGAATCCGGTGTTGCTGAAACCTGAGTCCGATAAGAGCTCACAAGTTATTGTTCAGGGCAGAGCGCAAGGCAAATTACATGCACCTGATTTCAACGCAGGGAAGCGGGACCTGCTGCCAGTTGTGTTGGAAAGCTTTCATCGGCTTGCAAAACAGGCGGATTTGACCATTGTTGAAGGAGCCGGCAGTCCAGCAGAAACGAATCTACGACTAAACGATATCGCCAATATGGGCTTTGCGCGAGCTGCAAACGTTCCCGTCGTTCTATTGGGTGACATTGATCGGGGCGGCGTGATCGCTCAAATAGTAGGCACAAAGGTCGTCTTAGATTCAGAAGACGCCAAACAAATCGTTGGGTTCGCAATCAATAAATTCCGCGGAGACATCGGTCTATTTGATGATGGCCTGAAAGCAATTGCAGCGCACACCGATTGGCCTTCTCTTGGCGTTCTCAGCTGGTTCTCAGATGCTTGGAAACTACCGGCAGAAGACGCCGTGGATTTGAATTCACGAGAAGGCGGACCGTTCAAAATCGCAGTACCAATGTTGTCGCGCATCGCAAATTTTGATGATTTGGATCCACTTAGAAATGAACCGGCTGTCACCGTTGAAATGATACCGCCGGGCACTCCTTTGCCTTCTGATGCAACTCTGGTTCTTATTCCAGGCACTAAGTCCACAATCGCTGATTTAGGTTACTTTAAGGAGCAAGGCTGGGACATTGACCTGCGGGCTCACCACCGACGAGGCGGTCGTATATTAGGTTTGTGCGGTGGCTATCAGATGCTTGGCCGAGAGATCCGAGATCTGAACGGAATTGAAGGCCGACCTCAGTCAGTGAAGGGATTAGGTCTGCTAGATATTGAAACTGAAATGCAGCCTGAGAAGATAGTTGCGTTAAGGCATGCGAGATATCTGCCAACGGGTGATTCTCTAAGCGGCTATGAAATTCATATTGGGCGCACTCGTGGACCGGATTGCGATCGAGGATGGCTCGACGTTGCGGGCAGGAGCGAAGGAGCAACCTCAGGGGACGGCTTGATTCAAGGTTGTTATCTACATGGTCTTTTTGCGGCAGATAACTTCAGAGCCTCATTTCTTAATAGTTTTGGCGTCACTAGCAATGTTAATTATCATCATGAGGTTGACCAGGTCCTAGATAATTTGGCAGCGCAATTAGAAGAACAACTTGACCTTGACCAGATATGGTCGCTCAGCCAATTGGTGTCTTAGTTCTGAAGCATCCGTTCGAAACAGTAATTTAGGACGCTCGCTCTATACACGAAGCATTATGTAGCTTTTTGCTTTGTCCGCAGCTCGGTTCTTGAGACTTAAACTGCGCCAGTATTAGAGTTGTTTACTTCGCCCTATGGCTATCCTTCCAGCTTTTTTAATCAGGATCGCCTTTCTTTGACTATGTTTATTTTACGGTTTGATGACTGGGGGGTCAGATGGCTAAAGATCAAGGAACGCTGATGCTTGATGATGTCCACGTAGTCGACTTCAGCCAATACCTGGCTGGCGCAGGGGTCAGCCGCATGATGGCTGAAATGGGAGCCGACATAACCAAGATAGAGATCGGTCCTGTCGGAGATGGGGGCCGCCTTCTTCCCGTCATGAAAGATGAAAGGAGCGGATTTTTTATTCAACATAACCGGGGGAAGAAAAGTGTTGCCCTGAATTGGGAACATAGCGAAGCTATTGAAATAGCAAAAGCTCTAGCGAGTAAAGCCGACATCGTGCTGGAAAATTTTGGGACTGCGGATGTCTTGAAGCGTCGTGGTCTGGACTACGACTCAATCCGGGCGCTAAACCCTCGCGTTATTTACCTGTCTGTTTCGGCTTTTGGCCGGACAGGGCCCTGGGCCAACAAACCTGGTTTTGATTTTATGGCTCAGGCCGCGTCAGGTCTAATGCACATGACCGGTTCCCCCACTGAACCTCCGGGCGTTGTATGGAGCGCTATTTCCGATAACAACGCTGCTGTTCATGGCTTCGCTGGTCTGGGCTACGCTCTGTATCATCGTGAAAAGACGGGACAAGGACAGTTCATAGATCTTTCAATGGTGGACTGCCTATTTCATCACCACGAAATCGCGCTCGAGGCGTGGCATCTGAGCGAAGGAGATTTCGTGCCAAAACGTATGGGGCAGCATCACGAATTAGTCTTCCCGGTTGGGGTATTTCAGGGGCCCGAAAGCTGGATTGTGATCATCGCTCTTGATTTCCAGTGGGAAAATATGTGTCAGGCGATGGAACGACTGGATTTGATCGATGATCCTCGGTACGCCGCCATCTCAGATCGGGCCAAACGCCGCGATGAGTTAATCCCGGTTATCGAAGACTGGATGTCGGCGTTCACAAGCGATGAGGCTCTGCTAGACCATCTGGAAAAATATCGAGTTCCTGCAAGCCCAATACTCAGTCCGATAGATGCCATTGACCACCCACATTTCAAAGCCCGAGATATGGTCAGGTGGGTTGATGACCCAATTCTTGGTTCTGTGCCTATCCCAGGTTTTCCTTGGAAGTTCAGCATTCAAAGTGAATTGCCTGAGCTCGCGGCACCGTTACTTGGAGAGCACAATGGTCAAGTGTTACAAAGCAAACTCGGTTACGACTTCGAGCAAATAAGGAAGCTTAAGCTATCTGGGGTTCTGATCGAAGGTCCCAAATAACGGATTTGCAATGCTGCCATCACGATTCCTCGCTTCGTGCTCTACTGAAACAAGGCTTTTTATTTCAAAAGAGAACTGTTATCTGCCCTACAGCGACAAGAGTTACTAACGCAAAGTTAGTGATTCGAAACAGCGTGAACGGAGCCTTCTCGGCATCTTTACCAATTTGGGTATCAGCTATTTCGCGAGGCATACTCGCTCGTAGTCCAAGTCCATTTTGCATCCCGAACTCAAATGACATAATTCCATACATTGCTGTTCCCACTACCATTACGAACAAGGGAAACTGTAGAGGGTCGGTGTCAGCAAATGCAATAATCGCCATGAGAGCTGAGCTAGCTAGCAGATACGCTAGTCCACTTATACGAATCGAAGCGTTATTCGATTCACTCATCGCTACCCAGGTACTAGTTTCCATAGTTCGATTCTCTTCCTGTTCGTTTAATCAGCCGAAGCTCGGTCTCAGAAAAAGAGTAGACGCCATTTAACGGATCGATGATGATCCAATAAGAATTTAGAAACTCCTAGGTCTCAAAGGTATAGGCCCTTCATCGAATTTATACCGAATAATCGTTCATGAAAATTCACCAGTTGCTGACTACACCGACTTCCTTAATGCTCTCATGGCAGTTTCATTAAACTTTTTACGGATCCAGAGCAGCAGGTCTAATGACTCAAGTGAGTACACGCCTAGCAGGCAACCTATTCTTCCGAACAGCCTCTTGGCCTAACAGTCATTATGTCAAGCATCTGACACGTCAGTTTTGGTTTGCTTGCGTGCGATTTGCTGTACGGCCAAAAGTCTAAGCGGGTCACGGTAGCTATGCGATGGTTTTCGGATCCTTGCGTATCAAAATGGCTTAGATTTCTCCGGCAACAACAAGAAACATGCATCATCACAAACAAATAACTAACGCCGATATAGGAAAGCCTGGTAGCCGCATTCCGCTGCTGCTCAGATAATTGCGGCAACTATTTTCAAGATGCCTGAGCTTCAATCTCAGCTAACATGTCGTATGGCCAGCTTTCAAACAAACACTGCAGAAATTCATTACGACGACTACGGAACCGGATTCCCGATCTTACTGATAGCGCCAGGAGGCATGAAATCAGAGGCATCTTTTTGGAACTCAACACCCTGGAATCCGATTTCACAGCTCAGCGAAAAGTTTCGAGTTATTGCAATGGATCAGCGTAACGCTGGCCGTTCCACAGGGGCCATCACCGCGGACGACGGCTGGCAAACCTATACCGATGATCAGCTCGCCCTATGCGATCACCTTGACATCGACCGTTTTATTGTCGCCGGAATGTGCATCGGTGGTCCCTATGTCATGGGATTAATCAAATCTGCGCCCGAACGGGTAGCAGCAGGAGTGCTATTTCAGACCATCGGTTTAAGTGAAAACCGGGAAGCTTTTTATGACATGTTTGATAGTTGGGCAGATGAACTACGGCCCATGCGTTCTGAAGTCACCGAAGATGCTTGGCATCAGTTCAAAATGAACATGTACGGTGGTGATAATTTCCTGTTTAACGTTGACGAGAATTTCGTACGTGGAGTTCAGACGCCACTTCTTTTGCTTGAAGGCAACGATTTGTATCACCCATCTGTTTCGTCTCTAGCTGTTAATGAGTTAGCCCAGAACACTACGTTGATAAGGCAATGGCAACGTGGAACAGCCATGGAGGAAGCCGCGAAACAATTCGAAAACTTCTGCCAAAATTACGCAGTATAAATACTGTTCTTCCCGAAGAGTAAAATCAACAGGGGTCTATGCATCAGACCTGACTTCCTATACGAATTCTTGAAATCGCCTATTAAACCTGCAACAGACAACAATTGATTACGGATTTCACAGCGGTGTCATTCCAGGTCCATTTTTGGTTGTTTCCCCCCAATAATAAGGTAAGCGCAGATATCCGACTCGTGGTAGCTCAATAGCCAGCTCCAAACCTTGATGAGTTTTGAGCCGTTGAATAGACCGAATGTGACTTAGCATTTCATAAAAAACCATCCATAGAGAACCTTCTAAGTCATAGGTGAAATAGCGCTTATCTGTCTCTGCGACGCGAACTCCTCTTGGAAGAGTTGCGTTTACATATTCCAGAAATTCATAACCCCTCACGGTGCGAGTCTCTGATCGCAGGAGTTCTATCGATTGCTCATCTACTAACTTTGTTAGCCAACCGATACCCAAACGCAGATTAGCTAGGAGGTCAGGTACCTCCCAGAACAAATCAGTATCGAGCACTCGATCCCATTTGCTGTTCGGACCCATTTGGTGTTCGGCCCATACGATCGGCTCAGGAACATCTCCCATAGGCCATAAAAGATGACCAGCACGTTTTTTGGTGAAAACCAGGGCATCCCAGGCGATGTGAGAAACTTGAGTTCGGCATGACCACCACATCCACTCTTTCTCAGGTGAAGTGTCATGGAAATCCAGTTGCTTTTCGGAAAGTCCTTCTAACTCTGCTTCTATCCAGTCGGTGATGTGCTGATACCAGGGCATAAATCCTGATTCGGTGGAAATAGGCATCTCGATGATGCACGGATCACTTAGCGCCATAAAAACATAGTAACCGTTTGACAGCTATCGACCTGTCAGTAAAAAGTCGCCCAACAGAAGAGTTAGGCCGAACGCCTATAGCTGATTTACACAGTTGAAGTTTTCCCTGCGAGGCGAGCCAAAGATCCTTACAGTCGCCGCTCCTATCTGACAGAATCGGACAATGGCCGTAAGACTAGGATATTTGTTACCTACTCGCGAGAAAATAATGCAAGGGAACCCATCAGTCAGACCAATGATTGATGCAGCGAAACGTGCTGTAGATCTCGGCTTCGATTCGATTTGGGCCGGTGACTCACTATTAGCGAGACCAAGACATGATCCGATTACTCTCCTCGCCGGCGTCGCTGGGGCGATACCCAAAATCGAGGTAGGTACCGCTGTGTTGCTTCCGGCACTTCGCAACCCAGTTGTGCTCGCCCAACAGCTTGCGACCGTCGACCAGATTTCCGAAGGGCGACTGATTATCGGAGCGGGAATCGCGCCCGACACCCCGGCCGTGCGCCAAGAGTTTACTGCTGCCGGAGTTTCATTTGAACATCGGGTTGGGCGTTACATGGAAGGGCTCCGATTATGTCGCGCCTTATGGACTGGCGAGCCAGTTGCGTGGGAAGGACGCTGGTCAGTGAACGCAGACGCTCTTGCTCCCGTTCCATACCGCGAAGGTGGTCCACCGATTTGGAGCGCTGCGACTGTTAGCGCTGGTATTGAAAGAGCTGCCAAGCACCACGATGGCTGGTTCCCAATTGGCCCTGATGCAACAACTTTCACAACCAGAAACCAAGAGTTTCGAAAAGCTGCTACTGAGGCGGGTCGAGACCTCGAAAACCTCACTACAGCCATGTACCTAACCGTGTCGATTATGGATGATGCTGCCGAAGCTGAAGCCGCTATCGACACTTACCTCGAAGATTATTACGGCGCGCCAGCGATAGCTATGCGAAAGTTCCAGGCTTGCAAAGGTGGGACCGCCAGTCAGGTCATCGACTTTCTTCGCTCTTTTGTAGACGGCGGGGCCCAGCATCTAGTTATCCGCTGCGTTGGCGACCACGATCTGATCCAGCAGATTCTGTCCCAACGGCGCGATGAAATCCATACTTGAGATAATACTTAGCGCTCAGACGCGTCAGAGTTCCCATAATGAGTCGGGCTCTCAAATAGCCCTCTAATAACTAGAAAAATTCGACAATTTAAGTTCGTCTAAAGTCCTCGCCACTAGCCAACAGGCCTCATATAAGCTTAGTAACTGCGCGCCGGTGTGACAGAGAATACCGTTTGACCGCTTTCGCTGTCCTGGTCCGCCGACGCTAACGGGGTTTGTCCACTCAGACCATCCCGGTCTTTGCCGACAACCGTTAGCAGCACCCCTAGTACCAGAACCGCGCCGAGGATCGCAGCGGCTAAATTAAGGTCGAGATAACTACGATAGGACACTATGGCACCAGCCGAAATACCAGCGATTGCGCCAAACGCCATCATGCACATGTCCCCGGCGCCTTGGATGCTGGCACTCTGTTCGACTGGAAAAGCTTCTGTTAGCAGTCCACTCGCTGCGATGATGCCAAAACACCAAGCGAGGCCAATTACAGTCTGACCGCCAGTAATTCCTAGAAATCCTTCGGGCGGCGTATATCCGGCCCACAAAGCACCTGCCACACAAAGCACCCCCGACAAAACCAGCATCGGGTATCGCCCAATCTGGTCTGCAAGCCGACCAACCAGTGGGCTCAACGCGTACATGCCCATTATGTGACTAAACAGCATGATACTGATAGCGCCCTTGCTTTGTCCGCCGTCGTTCATGTGCAGCGGGGTAAGGGTCATCGTGCCAACCATCGTGGCCTGACTGACCATCATCGCTAGCACCGCAAGCCGAGCTTTAGAACTTCTTAGAATTAAAGTCAGCGCAACGGTAAACGGCAGCCTTGTGTCGTCCTTACCGCTGCCTACCCCTCCAGCAAGCACTAACGGATCCGGCCGCAAGCGCACCTCTATAATTGCAGCCGCAGCGAGGAATAATAATGCACCGGCAAGAAACGAACCTGCGTAGTCCGGAAGACCGAAACTGCGCCCTATGGGATCGAACACCGACAGAGAGACCAATGAGCCGAATCCTGAACCGATTGATGTGGCTGCTACGACCAAGCCGATTGTCTGAGCTCGACGTTCGGGCTTAGCGAGGTCTGC
>CAJQGN010000139.1 GCA_905477545.1 uncultured Acidimicrobiales bacterium
TCTGTTTGATAATTCTTTGAGATCTCGCAGGGTTTCTTCCGAAACAATTAGATCATTCCAGGATTTTGTGGGGGTAGCTCTTGTTCCTAATGTTGACAAACGGTTATCAGCTAATCGTCGCACCGCTCGGTTAAGGTCGTCAGAGACTAGCGGTAATCCTCTGCGAACTTTGTGGGCGTGGTCCTGGGTTAGCGGATACATGGTGGCCTGCCCAAATTCTTCTAGTTGCTCCTCCTTGGTAAGAGCCTTATTTTCAGCATAAACTTCACGCCAATTTCGTCCATTAGGCAACAGATCTATGTCTATTGGCGACTTACAGCAGACGGCTAGCATGAGGTGGGTTGCATCTGCAGCGAGTCGCAGTCCTTGAGGCGAGAACTCTTCTGATAAGTCTATTACTAACGCTGCACCAGCAATCGTTGCTTCTCTGACCGCTGATTTCCACTCATCAAGAGTTCCCGGGTTACGTACATATAGAAACGAGTTATGGGCAAGGCGTTCTATACTTTTTGTTCGTCTCGCTTGCCTGTCTTCACCTAGCACCAGCAGAGACGTTAGATCGCCGCTTTCATCAGCATCGCTGATTAGCTCGCTTCCGAAAGGTAGCGCTGTGTCTAAGTTTTTGTCTCCTGCTAGGGCCCACATCACTGAGGGACATACGTTTATTGAACGGCTTGCAAATGGACCAGTATCAGAAACGTTAATGAGGTGGGCTGATATTAGATGAGAACTCGGGCCAACTAGTGAAGCTCCACGGGTCCAAACACCGAACAACTGATCCAGAACACCCACGGTCACTGAACCATCGAGAGATAGGCCGAGACTAACTAAAGCTTTCTGCAGTGGTAGTTCGTTTTCGACTGCCACACAGAAACCGAAGCACAGTATTTCCAGGTTTGAGCTATTCGCCCTTGCGGCTAGGAGCGCTTCTGGACTCTCATAGTCGAATGCAGCTATCGCTTTGTTAAAATCTTTTTGGTCGAGAGCTTCTTCTTCTTGTAAGGCTTTCAAATAACGAAGAGCGCCACTTATATACTGGTGGCCACCAATTTGTTCGGCATTTTCAATCACGTTCGTGAAGCCTCATAGCTAAAGTTCGTTTTCCTGTTCGACTGCATAGCCGCTCATCAGCCACTCATCATCACTATTAGAAATCGCCATTTGGCGGTAGCGAGTTACTTGCCAAAGATTTTCTTCAAAAAATTTGTAGTCATCTTCACGCAACAATGGCGCCAGATAGTCGAATAAAGCTTCTATCGGCCACAAGTCGACGTCAATCTCGGATTTAGTCTCTAAACGGGCCAGCACTGGTGCGCCAGGTACTGGGAGCAACGGCAAACGATCCAGATCTTTCTGGCCGAGCCCAAACGTTTTACTCAAAACAATTTCGGTCCAGTCGGTGAATAGAAATTCGCAGTCTAATTTACACAAACCATTATCAACATCGATATCGACCAAGCGACCTTGAATAGCACCATTAATGCCACGCGGCCACTGAATATAGATAGGAGTCTCTTCCGTCATCGCCGCAAACCACTTACACGAGGGTTTCTGCATTTTGCGCCACGCTTTATCTCCATACCCAACACGCCTCTCAAGGTACCTGAACCTTTGTATCAAACAACGTTTGAGATAATTTGGTCTTCAGCCCAACTTTAACAAAAGCATCCAGAGTCTCTCTGTCCATGTTGCCCTGGGTTGCCATTATTAACCGCACCTCACATACGTCTGGGCTTTTCTCTTCTCTTTTCACCTTCAACACTGCGCCACCGCCAAGGTTGCTAAAACCTGCTGCACCTTCTGGATTATTAGCTTTCTAGGGTGCATTTCATCAAACGACTCTCTTCGTATTGCGCTTAAGAAGACTCTACGACAAATCCTAAATTGAGCTCTCCCCGCTGATCTTCTGGCAAATCCATAGCTTGTCGATAGTGGGTTACGGTCCAAGACCTCTCGTCAAAGAAATCGTAATCATCACGAGCGATAATTGGGGCCAAAAAATCAGTAAACTGATCGACGTTAGAGATGCCACTCAACCCCTTTTGACTTGTTTGCATTCGAACTAAAACTTGCGACCCAGGGGATGGCAACCTACCCAAGCGTTCTATTTCGTCATCTCCAACGTTGAAACGATTATCGAACACGATTGAGGCCCAATCTCGCCAGGAAAAAAAGACTTCGATAGTGCATTGTCCAGGAGAGACATCATAATCAACAAGCAATCCTTCTAAGAGCGAGCCGTCAACTTGCGGGCATCTAATAGCTAGTCCATCTTCTTTCGACACTGCTATCCCTAGCGCCACTTAATTTCAAAGAATTTTTGGCCCTTTTTCCCCGACACGTTAATCTCAGCCACACCCGCGTCGATCTCAATATCATTGTCGTATTGGGTGGCCAGCCACAGTGTCCTCTCGCCACTCGATGTCTCTGATGTTAATTGCTTGTACTCAAACTTTCCGTTGATTCCGGTGCCAGGCGCTGCTGTTTCGACTTCAAACACTTTCTTAGCCGCCTCATTCGCAGGCTCGTAGATGTCATAGATTGCCTTGGCGCCCCGAGCTGCCTCCATGAAGCCCGCAATTGCGTATTGCTTTGTCATGTCTTTTTCGATCCGCTTTTTCCCCTGCTCAGCATAGGTATTGATCGACTGATGGAGTGCCGCCAAAAGGCTTGCTATTGAGGAGAGCGGCCACGGTAAGGTCGCTTTCACCTCAAACTCATAATAAGGGCGAACATCTTCGGACGAATAGCACATAACTCCGAATTTGCCGCCCACCCTCCAGCCGTTAAGTTCGAACATGACTTCGTTTTCGGTGTTGAAATAGCTCTTACTGAAACTCCGATCATGCTCCTCTTTTTTATTGTATTTGGAAAGAGATTCCTGATTGATTTCAGTTCCAACTCTTGCTCTACCCTTTGCTGCCGCGACCGCATTGATTTTGTTCCCTAGGAGCTCTAACTTCGCCTGTGCTTTTAGTTCCGCTCCACCCTCAAGACCTGCTCTCACATACGTGTCTTGAGCTCGTTCGGCCCAACGCCGCATCGCATCGTCGAAACCAACTTTATCGACTTTCCCATCAGCGTCGGTAAATTTCTTTTCATCCGGTGGAGGGTCCGCAAGTCGTTCTTCAATGCGCTTCATCCACTCGTCTGAGCGTGCTTTATTAAAGTCAGTTCCGTTCGATCCGAACCAACCGTAGTTGACAACTGACTCCGGCAAGATGCTGCGGAAATTGTTATAAACGCCCAGGCCCAACCAATCGCACAACTGGGCGTTATCTGGCGCCTTTGCCTCGAGGAATACTCCTAAATCCAAAGCCGCTTCAAGTTTGAAGCCTGGGGCTGAAATACCCGCCTTTAGTCTACCCTTCAATACGAACTCGGCTTTAATTGCGCCCGATCCATGCTCTCTTTCCGCTTTGAGAATAGTCACTATGCCGGCTTTAACACCTGGCGCTACCCCAAAGAGTAAATCTGTTTCTAGTTCTACGTATCCGCCTTTGTCGTCGCCCACTGAACCTGGCACGTTCAGGAAAGCTTGCGTCATTTTAGTACCGAGAGTTTTGAAGAAGCCGGAAGCTGTTTCTCCGGTGTACTTTTCCTTCATTTTGATGACTTTTTTGT
>CAJQGN010000140.1 GCA_905477545.1 uncultured Acidimicrobiales bacterium
CAAAGAAACCCGGGCCCAAGAGAGCCACAGCCAAATAAAGTAATCGGAATTTGGAGGACTTGATGATTTGTCGAAGCGGTAAGTGAACGCTTTTTGCGCTGGTACTAGGGGTAGAGCAAACAAATACACAACAGGTGAGAATTATTCCGCCAATAGCGGCGTAGAGACCTAACGCAACTTGCCAATCCCATCTATCAATCAGTAGACCTGAAATAACTGGTACGAAAAGAGTCCCAACTCCAACTCCAGTGAGTACCAAACTTATCGCAAAGGTTCTTTCCTTCTTAAACCATAAACCGACTGTTCCAATCATAGGTGGGTAGCAACATCCGACAGCTCCGCCGACAAGTGGAGCAAAAAAAACATATAGCTGCCAAAGCGAGTTTGCTTGTGAACTAATAAATAGGCCTACAGTTAGCATGACAGTTCCGGCAGCAACTACTGGGCGAAGGCCAATACGGTCACTAATTCTGCCGCCAATCACTCCGAATAAATAATAGAAACAAATTGCTGCTGAAAATAATGGAGCTACGGGACCAGAGCTCGTTCCAAACGTGTTCGCAATTGGCGTCAAAAACACTCCGAATGAAAAAAGAATTCCGAAAGTTACAAAGTTAGCAATTGCGGCTGCTCCGGTTACATACCAACCTTTTTTTGGGTTTAGTTGATCTTGAGACAGTGATAGTCCAACTTCATCACTTGAGTGATTAAAATTAGTTGGTTTCACAGCTAATTCTTTAACTCATTGTCAGCCCACCTGAGACCGACAATGTCTGACCCGTAACGAACCCCGCATCTTCTGAACAAAAGTAACTAACACCAGAAGCTACTTCTTGTGGTTGACCGACCCGTTTCATAGGTACAGCGCGCGCCATTGCTCCAATGACTTTGTCTCCATTGTCACTTGCTGCA
The DNA here is from genome assembly GCA_905477545.1 of uncultured Acidimicrobiales bacterium. Classification (GTDB taxonomy): domain Bacteria; phylum Actinomycetota; class Acidimicrobiia; order Acidimicrobiales; family Poriferisodalaceae; genus UBA9040. The sequence continues at coordinate 913 of CAJQGN010000140.1, forward strand.
ACAATTCCGTCTAATAGTGGCGTGGCGGTAGGCCCAGGACAAACAACGTTGGCAGTAATGCCATTGCGAGCCATTTCGCGAGCGATGGTTTTTGTGAATGCGATTATTCCCCCTTTTGCACCAGAATAAACGGCTTCCAAGGATGAACCAACACGCCCCGCATCTGAGCCAATATTGACTACTCGGCCGAATCCATTTTCGATCATCGATGGAAGACAGTGGTGAACGGTACGTAGAACACCTTTGAAATTAATGTCTATTATTTTGTCCCAAAAATCTTCATCAGTGTCGAGGAAAGGCATTAAATCATCCCAGCCTGCGCAGTTCACTAAAATTTCGATTGGGCCAAATTCATCAACTGCTTGAAATACTCCGTCAGCCACACTATTCGTGTCAGCGACGTCCATTGTTATGGGACAGGCGATTCCTCCGGCAGCATTAATCATTTCTACGGTTTCATCTGCTCCGGTTTTGTTTAGATCAGCAGCGACTACTTTATTGCCTGCAATTGCAAGACTCAGACAAATTTCGCGACCTATTCCGCTGCCTCCACCTGTTACTAGAGCGACTCTATTTACCATTTATGTTCTCCTTGCAGAACGGGCGACAGCGCCCCATTTTTCAATCGATTCAGGATCTTTTTTCATTTGCTCTTCGGTTAAGTACATCACTACTCGAGAGGCTGTTGCCGAGTAGCGGGCTTTTAGGGCATCAGCCATCTCATCCCACTTTGCAACCAACGCAAAATGTTCAACCATATCGTCAGTGATGATGTCAGCCATACCCTGTAGATCTCCTTGTTTCATCTTCGCACCTAATGCAACGGTGATGCCCTCGTATCCAAGATCTTCGAATTGAAATGCATAGTTAGGAGTAGAGCCGTAGAAGGCGATTTGCGTTTTGGCTCGATGTAGATAGGGAGCCCGTTCCTCAGGAGTATCTCCTGCAATAGCGAAGACGGGAACTATTAAATCGATATCTGCCTTGCTGCGGCCGGACCGATGCGCTCCTTCTTCTATTTCTGGTAAAAGTCGTTTGTTTATGTAGTTCATTGAATGCATAGGGTGAACGTGAACACCGTCGGCGACTTCGCCAGCGACCTTATTCATTATTGGGCCTACCGATGAAATATCTATTTTTACGTCTCCATGCTGGTGATGCCTCGGAGTCCACTGATCGGGAAGCAATGACAAATTGTAAAAATCGCCTTCATGTTTCAATTTTTCCTGACCATTAAAAGCTCGGATGCAAGCTTTGACTGCAAGAACGTAGTCTCTTAATCGTTTTGCTGGTTGTGAAAATTCTGAGGAGTAACGCCTAACAATGTGACCTTTGACTTGGCTACCTAAGCCGAGTCGAAATTTTCCTTGTGTTTCTCCTGCTAATTCCCATGCAACTTGAGCGGAAACCATGGGACTTCGTGGAAAGGCTACAGCTATTCCGGTGCTAAAGGTAAGGCTGGGAGCAGCTATTGCTGCTGCCGTTATCTGCATCCAAGGCACTTGGCCAGTTTCGGTGTAGAGCATTCCGGAGAAGCCCTGTTCCTCTAGTGTTTTAGCAAGTTTTGTAGCACCGTTCCATGTAGATGAACCAGTCATCAAATCGAATTCCATTATGCTTTCCCCTTTCGTGAACAGTTCAGCTGTTCGGTATATCAATACAACTCAATTTAGAAGATTCATCCAACTGAAGCTCTTGGGATCTAACGTATTGGATTATGGACAGAGATTGGTTATTACTTGGTGATGTTATTGACAGGGCAGCTCGTTTGTGGGGCGACCGGTGTGCTCTGATCTTTGGTGACCGAAGCTATAGCTATAACGAATTGTCAAAAAAAGTTGATGAGGTGGCCAAAGGCCTAATCTCTCTTGGTGTTAAGAAAGGCGATCATGTCGCAGTCTGGATGACAAATCGTCCAGAGTGGCTTTATTTAATGTATGCCGTTCCAAAAATCGGCGCGTGTTTAGTGCCCTTAAATACGCGCTATAGGACAGATGATGTTTCTTATACTGTTATCCAATCTGAAAGCCAGTTTTTGATAGCAGCAGATCAATCCGGGCCAATTAATTACGGTGCCATGATCGAAGAGGCAAGCGAAACAATTTTCGGTGCTGGACATCTACGAAAGATCGTAATGCTCGGAGTAACTATTGATGGTGCAACTGCGTGGGATGAACTTTTGAGCGGCGGTAATTCTGTTAGTGATCAAATTCTTAGTGAAAGAGCCAGCGCTGTTTCAGTGACTGATCGAATGATGCTTGCGTATACCTCTGGGACTACAGGACACCCGAAGGGTGTAATCCATTGTCATAAGCCTGTTAAAAACACCTACGAACGTGCAATGTTGCTTGGCCATACGATGAACGATATTCACTTAAGTTATCTGCCGTTGTTTCATGCTTATGGGTTCAGTGAAGTTGCGTTGATGGCAAGCCTCTCCGGAGGTTGCCAAATTTTATTCGAAACGTTCGAACCTAGCGAAATTTTAGATGCTGTAGAGAGAGAAAAAGGAACAGTCCTTCATGGATTTGATACTCATTGGGCAGATCTGTTGCGAGCTCAAAGCGATAAAGAACGAGATGTTTCTAGTCTTCGGGTCGGGACTCTTCCTGCAGGGATGAAATCCTCAGTACCTGTGGCTCAGGCTGCTCAAGAAGTTTTTTGCTCGACGACTAGCGGTTTTGGTATGAGCGAAAGTTGGGCATTCGTTGCTTCCAGTCACGTTAGCGACTCGCTGGAACAGCGAATCGAAGCTTCTGGATACCCCATGTATGGAATCGAGTTTCAAATCAGAGACTTAGATACTGGGGAAAGCGTTGATTCCGATCTTGAAGGAGGACTTTTCGTTCGTGGCTACACAGTTACTGAGGGGTACTGGAGAAAGCCAGAGGCGACCGCTGAAGTACTGTCTCCTGATGGTTGGTTAGATACCGGGGATATAGCTAAAATCCGTGCAGACGGACACATAGTGTTTGTGGGGCGTCACAAGGACATGCTTAAGGTGGGTGGAGAAAATGTTTCCCCTGCTGAGGTAGAAGGTTATTTACTAGGGCTTGAGGGCGTAGAAGAAGTAGCTGTTGTCTCCTATCCTGATGATCGCTTAGTTCAAGTACCTGTCGCCTTCGTTGTGCGATCAAATGATATTGCTGGTGATGCCGTAATAAACGCGTGCAAAGGCCGTATAGCAAGCTTCAAGATTCCTCGTCACATAATTTTTGTTGAAGCTATGCCAACCACACCATCTGGTAAGATACGAAAAGTTGAGCTCAGAGAGTGGGCGTTAAATATGGTGGTTCAGTAAATAAAAATGAGTGAAAAACTATTTGGGGCCTCATCAATTGATGAGACCCCAAATAAGATAATAGTTTCTTTTTGTTGTTACGTTGTTACTTAGGCGCTCGTGAGCGTTGGGCCACCAAGCGTGTGTGAAGTAGCTAGACCTTCAGCTTTTTCACTTTCTCGTGTT
>CAJQGN010000141.1 GCA_905477545.1 uncultured Acidimicrobiales bacterium
TTATCGACCCACGTCGTATCTACGAGCGTTAACCCTGACCCAACCGTAAACAAGCGATTGTGTTTAGCGCGGTCTACAACGCGACCGATTAATTGTGGATCGCCGGCACCGATAACTAGATGAGGGCGCAGTGCGACCACGGGGAGACTCATATTAGACTGCTGCAATACCCAATTCTCAGCTATCGCTTTGCTTTTCGAGTAGTTGCCTATAACTGTGTCAGGCATAGCGGGTAACGCAGACCCACCACTGATTGAGCTGCCAGAATGCGCAACTGATGGAGTTGAAATATAAACAAATCGGGAAACTCCCTCAGCTACAGCCGCAGCATGAAGAGTTCTTGTTCCTCCGACATTAATGGAACAAAAATCTTTCCAAGATCCTAAAGGAGCAACCTTTGCTGCCAAGTGAATAACTGCTTCCTGATCAGTCATAGCCTTACTAATTGCATCTGAATCGTTAATCGATCCTCTCATCGATACTCCTGGACCATCGAAAGAAGAACGCTGAAAAGTTGTGACGATATCGCCGCGTTCGGCCAGTTGGGCAACTATGTGCTGACCCAAAAAACTTGTTGCTCCTGTCACGAGAACCTTCATTTTGTGTTTACTTTTTCACCAGACAGAGCTTTGTCGGCCCATAGTTTTACTAATACTCGGTCAATTTTAGAGTTGTGCCGACGGTCAACAGGAAGCCGTTTAACAGTCAACACAGCTGCAATATTAAAGCTTGTTATTGAGCGAATTTTAGTAACAAGCGACATGGGAGCAGCTTGAATTATTGTTGATGTATCTAGCATTTCGATAACAGCCGCAATCTGCTGACGTCCAGCTGGCCCTACTCCTACCGCCGCCGATAACTGAATTTCAGGTATTTCTTCTATTTCAAATTCGACTGAAACTGGCATCACCAGACCTGTAGGAGTGCTAATAACATGAATAAGTCTCCCTCCAATCCAAAGATCTCCATTTTGATCTAATGATCCAATGTCTCCGGAAGCGTGCCAGTTATCAGATGTACGACTTAACGCGTCTGTATGCCACAATTGGTCATAACCATCGAATGTGTGATTGCTGCGAATTTTTACTTCGCCGACAATGTTGATTTGAGAGGTTGGCTTTTCGACGGAAACTCCTTTTTGATCAAGGGGTGATATAGCTATTTCTACTCCGGGTGCTGGCTTACCAACATTCACCCCCTTTGTAGACGCTTGCATTTCAGGCACACCAACGTTGGTGGCAGGTAAGACTTCGGTCATACCGTACGGGCTATACCCCTTTGCGTTTGGAGTTAACGAAAGGAAGTCCTTCATTAATTGAGGGCGCACGGGGGCACCGGCGCAGAGAACTAAACGAACTTTGCTTAAAATTTCCAATTCATTGTCGCAAAGTTTAGCTGACGTAGATATCACATTTGCGATAGCTGCTGGAGATGCAAATACGAGAGATGCATTAATTGCTTGAGTAGCTTTAACTAAGTGTGCAGCGGTTAAAGTTCCGGGCGCCGATACATCCATATTTGGCACAATTGAGGGGATCCCCATCGCAGGTCCATAGAGAGCAAATGGAGCAAAAGCTGCTACTAAGCGGTCCTCCGGAGTTATGTCATAGAGTTCCATTAGAGCATCCCGTTGTGATTCAAGCTGCCGGTGTGTGTATCGCACTCCTTTAGAAGGACCTGTCGCACCAGATGTGAAAACAATTGCTGCTTGGTCATCGCGCTTTGGTAATTCGGGTAATTGGATTGGTGTTAGCGACAGAAATGAGGGCAAACTTGATCTACATACTAAAAGTATTTGCTCGATTTTTGAAAGCTTCTTCACACTTATTCTTGTACCCGGCCATCTCAGCAACCTTGCCGCGAAAAGAGCGCGCCTGTCACCAACTAAAAAGTCTGGCCGAGCGCCGCAGATAGCTTTACTCATTCCGCTTTTACCCAGACCTGCATCGATCAGAACAGGAATAGCGCCTATCTTCCAACACGCGTATAGTAAAGCTGAGAGATTGATCCCAGGGTAAATCATCAATGCAACTTTTGATCCCGGAACAACTTTTAGAGACAGAAGCCCATAACAAGTCTGCTCTATAAGCTCATTTAGCTCACCAAAAGTAACTGATGTTTTGGTCTTTGTTGCTTCAGCTATTGCAAGTTCCGCTGTCAAACTAGCGTCCGCTATTTTGGCGGTTAAAGAAGACATTTCGTCGTTACTAAGGTTTGTCTTTTGTGGAAGCTCTAATTGTTTAAGCCACCTAAAAACTATTTCAGAAAGATCGATTTCTTCTGAAACGAAATGTCCTGCATCTGCGAAACGATGGACATTTGCATGAGGAAGACGTTTCTTTAAATCATCTAGGTACCGGTCAGAAAAAACCTTGTCTCGCGCACCCCAAATCATTAGCGCAGGCGTGTCTTCAAAAGTTCCTAAGTTGTCACAAATTAATTCGAGAGTTCGAAAACTTTTGTGCTTCTTATTAAGTGGAATATCTTGGACGAAGCGTTTAATTCCTTTTCGACGTTTACTAGATTTATAAGGAGCAAAAAAAGCTCGTTTGATTGACGAGCTTCGCTTTTGTTCTGACAGGTGCAAAGCACCCCTTATAAACATTTTGGTTATTTGAGTACAAAGTTGTAGCACTCCAGGAAGACGAACAAACTTTATTAAAATTGGGGCCAAAACTCGTTCTGGTTGATGCACCGAAGTATTTAATAAGATTATGCCTTTAACATAATGTTGATTAAGTTGAGCCCACCCGAGAGAGATGGGTCCTCCCCAGTCATGTGCGATTGTTATTATGGGCTCGCTGATATCAAGTTGTTGGGTAAAGTTGTGTAAATCCTGAATTCTCATTTCAAGTGTTCGTTTGGACTTTGTGCGATCAGAAAATCCCATGTCTAGCTGGTCGACAGCAATAATTCTTACGTCCGTTGGACAATGCTTAAATAAGTCTCGCCAAAGGTAGGACCACGATGGATTTCCATGCACACAAAGAATAGTTAGTTTAGATTCATTGGGATTATTATCAAGAAAATGCCAAGTACGTAAAACCCCATCGGCGTCAGGCGATTCGAGGAGCCGTGACCATTCAGATTTAAGACCTGGTAAACCTGGAGCAGGTCGATTCGTGTAATTGCTTTTAGAGTTACCTACCACTGCAGTTCAAGTAGGGCCGTGTTCAATCCAGATCCAATCCCGAGACAAAGCAAAGTGTCTCCGGGGCTCAGATTCGCTTGCTCATTCGCCAGAGTAATTGGTATCGCCGCCGGTCCTATATTTCCATAATACGGGAAAGTCATAGGGACTTTATCGGATGGAAGACCTAGGACGTCAATCATAGATTTAGTATGTACAAGAGATACTTGATGGAGAATGTACAAGTCTTTTTCTAACCATTCTTTCTTAGGCCCACCGGCTTCCCATGCCTGTTTCGCAACTTCTGTACCCGCTTTTAGTAATGCACTTGTGTCGGTTCGCATAGATTGAAGAGACCCAACACACAAGTCGTGATGTTCACTTGCTGCGTGGAAAAATCCGCCCAAAATAGAGTGACTACCAGGATTTTCGGACTGTCGACCTATAACCATTGCTGCTGATCCTGAACCCAGGGTTAACGAAGCGAAATTTAAGAAAAGATCATCGAACGTTGCCTCTTTTTTTAATAAACCTTGAATCGTATTTTCGCTGATCTCTCGGGTTCCCTCACCATCAACAATTAACGCATAGTCTATTTGTTTTGATTCGAGCATTGCTCCGGCCATGTGCATGCCATTGACAAACCCCAGGCAAGCGTTACTGAGATCAAAGTTTATGCAAGTGCTTGGCATACCTAATTTGTGGTGCACTGTTACGGCGCTCGATGGTTCTAAACGTTCCCTGCAGACACTTGTATCGATAATCAAACCAATCTTTTCACGACTTATTCCTGAACTAATTAGGGCTTTCTCTCCGGCCAACACCGCTGCATCCATAAACGAAATATCTGCCGGCCATTGACGTCGCTCTTCAATACCTACGAGCGAAGAAAGTAATCCCGGAGGAGTGCCAATTCGTTCATAAAAAGGGGCGAGACGCTCATCAATTTCAGTAGACGTGACCACAATCGGTGGCTCACACGCTTCTACGGCAATAATGGCGACATCGTTAAAGTGGAAGTTGGCGTTCCCTGGCATTCAGGTTTCCTCAATCTCCACAGGCATCGTTAGGTCGTTTCACTTTATTAGCTTTGACGGCTAATACCTCAAAGTGGCTTGATATGAATGAGTGTCTGATTATGTAATTATTTTTATGCGACCGATAGAACAATGTCATTGAGAATAAAAGTGAATAACTAAGTTTTTAATCTGGGAGTATCGTTATAAGTGCTTCTAAGCTTGTAACTATTGGTTTGTGAAAGTCAGTATTTGACGTTTGGACAGAAAATATAATGTCGTTTCAATCAAGGTTGCCGAAACCGGAAGTGCCTCAAGATGGGCAAGAGTCCGTATGGGATTATCCTCGCCCGCCGATAGTTCGAGCATCGAACGTTTCCGTCAAAGTTCAGCTAGCCGGTATCGTTATCGCTGAGTCAAATAACTCCGTTCAAGTTTTGGAGACATCTCATCCGCCTACCTACTATTTGCCACCCGACGACGTGAATCAGATCTATTTCACAAAAATCGATAGGTCTAGTTTTTGCGAATGGAAAGGAAATGCGACCTATTGGGACATAAGCGTAAATAAAAGTGAAATTCACGCAGGTTCCTGGTCATATGACCACCCATCAAGTGGTTTCAAACAGTTAGAAGGCTATTTTTCTTTTTACCCAGCAAGTTTTGAATGTTCGATTGATAACAAATTAGTAATGCCTCAACCTGGTCAATTCTACGGAGGTTGGGTAACCGAGGATGTTGTTGGACCTTTCAAAGGAGTCACTGGCTCGCAATGGTGGTAAATGATAGGGCCTGAACCCAATGATTTAATTTAACAATGTGATTAAAATCTTATAACGCTAATGTTGCATCGTGAATAACGAAAATGCGACAAGCTCAGAAGTACGTGAACTAGTAGTTGAAGCGGTGGCAAGCTCAGCAGAACTGATGGCTAACTCTTCTGTTCGTGACCAGTGGGAGAGCGACTCTGCCTTAGACGGTATGAGTGTTGGTGCGTTGGCTGCTCATTTAGTTAGGGCTGCCGGAGCAACTATTGCTTATTTGGATCGCACTCCCGAAAACGTTGTACCCGATAAGCCGTTGCTTACACCCGTGACCTACTTCCACGCAGCAGTGGACTCTCCAATACATGATGAAATTAAAAAAGTATCGCTAGCTGAATCTTCGATAGGTCATGAGGCCACTGTAGAAAAATGTCTAGCGTTGGTGGTTGAGTTAAAGGAAAGGTTTTCTGCTGAACCAGAAAGTCGTCTGGTTGGAGCTTTAGGTGGACGCTTACTAACACTCGATGATTTCTGTCGTACCAGGCTAATCGAAGTGTTATTGCATCTTGATGATCTTGCAAACAGCGTCGATATTCCTACTCCCGATACGGATCCTCGCGGAAGATCAATAGTTATTGAAGTACTTATAGGGATTGGCCGGAATAATTATGGTGATTGGGCGGTGCTACATGGCCTCGCTAGAGCAGAACGCTCTAAAAATCAGGTTTTCCCGATTTTTTAGAATTAGAGAGTAAAAACAAGAAAATCGCCGCAAATGCGACGACAGGAAAATATTAGCACAGCTAAATTTTCATTTCAAGTGCATCAAGCTATTTATCGTCCTTATAAAGTTAAATAGCTGAAAAGTTTAAAAAATTAGAGATCTAGCAAGGATTACTAAACGAAGTACTGGTCAAAGGAAGACTTAAAGCGATGTAACATAGACCTTAAGTAAGTCATCGCCTAGCTCGATCGTACCGCCAAAGTGTTTAGCAGCAAGTGCACGCCATTCATCTTCAGTTCCGCCCATGGGGATAGGTGGCACATAGTGAGTAAGAACCAAGGTGCTGAGATTAGCCTTGGCGGCTGTTTGAGCTGCTTCTTCAGGAGATGAGTGGTAGTTGAGCGTGTCTTGCATCCGCTGCATGGGGAGATTGGCAATAATGTCCTTGCGAATGACAGTATGGACTAGAGCGTCGGCACCAGTGCACAACTCATCGAGGCCGCTGCAAGGCAAAGTGTCGCCCGCTACGACCACACTCGCTCTATCGAAATCAAACCGGTATGCCAAACTCGGCTCGACAGGCTTATGATCGGTTTGTCCACAGGCTATAGACACGACGCCACCCTGACCATTCGGTAACTCTACGACACCTTCGTTCACTTCGATCACCGTAACTGCCGGCCGATGATCAAGATCTTGATGGTGAGCAGTGCGGTATCTGATGTCTGGTTCAAGTGATGCGAGTAGGTGATTAACTACCGATTGCGTCCCAATTGGCCCTACGACAGTCAGTGGTGTTTTCACAAAAGTCATGATCCAGCGTGTAGTGATCACGTCATTAAGGTCGGTAATGTGGTCGCTGTGTAGATGAGTGATCAGTAATGCTGTGAGGTCGGAAGCTCCGAGGCCAGCAGCAGCCAACCTCATTAACACCCCGCGGCCAGCGTCGACCATGTAGTGCTCAGCTGACTCGCCTTGACCTGCTGAAATCAGGGTGGCAGGACCAGCTCGATCGGGAGACGGTATAGGTGATCCGGTACCCAACAACGTGATAGATAGGGTCATATGGCCTTCTCCGAACGACTCAATTGAACCTTGATCGGGCTATGAAACTGTGCTGAGAATGCTGGTAAGGAGAGGTCATTGACGGCTCATTTCCGACGCAGCTTCAACATCTCGTGACTCGGCGTCTTGGCGACTCAGTAACTGAATCTCAACTTTGTGAAGCTTACCTGAGTAGGGGAATGGAGCGTTGTATCTCATCGAGACGGCTGAGCCGTGGTCATAAGCAATACTTGGGCCGACGGAGGACATCATTCGCATGAATAGAGGAAGAGTGACGGAGCCGGCGACGACGCCATTTACCATCAAAGACATCTGCCCACTTCTGCCTTCTCGACGTCGAAATCTAGCAACTAATGTTGTTTCGCCTTCTGGGATTTTGACGTTGGATTCGAGAATCGTGTGGTTGTCAAAAGCGTTGTAGTCAATGATAAATAGTTCATTCTGAATAAAGATTGAGAGGCCTGAATTCTCGGTTCCAGTTGCGTAGATGACACCGCTGTCTCCTCGTATTCTAGTCACTTTCGCAGTAAGGTCGAATGACTTGCCTCCGATTGCTGCGGAGGCCTGTCCGGGCATAGGCGACATTGGTGGTCGATAAAGGTAGCGCATGTTAGGGGGGTGAGGTGAGTTGTCACGGAAGCGAGCACCGAAGAGCTCGATCATACGGTCATCGAGAGGTAACACGCCGTGACGTTCGGCCTCGCTCCACCAAAGATCAATGAGTTGAGTTAGCTTTTCGGGTTCAGCACGTGCGAGGTCATTACACTCTGACCAGTCATCGCTGAGGCGATACAACTCCCATGGTTCAGTTTTGTAGTCGGCACGCGCAGTGTGTTTACATACAGCCTTCCAAGTAACGTTGTTTAGTGCATAGACGAGGGCTCTGCTTCCACTCATCTCGAAGTATTGTAGTGTGTTCGTAGCTGACGCTGAAGCGTCTTTCAAAACCGAAGAAAACGAATTACCGGTTATTGGTAACTGATCGACACCGTGGTAATTGTCCGGGGCACTAATACCCAGGAGGTCGTAGATTGTAGGGACGATATCGGCGACGTTTATGAACTGATTCCTTAGTTCGCCGGCGTTCTTGCTTGCTATGTGACCTGGTGCATGGATAATCATTGGTACGTGAACGCCTCCTTCATGGGTGTTCTGTTTGTACCACTTGAATGGTGAGTTACCGCACTGCGCCCATCCCCACGGATAATTAGTGTGACTATGTGGCCCGCCGATGTCATCAATCTGGTCGATCATTGTGTCGCTGTCTTCAAATATGCCATTGAAGAATTTCATCTCGTGCATTACACCGAAGGGCCCTCCCTCTTGCGATGCACCGTTATCGGCAAGCACAATAAATATGGTGTTATCGAGTTCGTTCATGTTCCGAAGCCCTTCGACAAGTCGTCCGATTTGGTCATCAGTGTGGTCAAGAAACGCTGCGAATGCTTCTTGGAGTCGTGCACCTACTTTTTGTTGGTTCTTCGATAGATCTGCCCATGCCTCTACTCCGGGATTACTGGGAGCAAGTTTTGTGTTCTCAGGAATTACTCCCATTTCAAGCTGATTTTGAAACCACCGCTCGCGGGTTATGTCCCAACCTTCATCAAATTTGCCTTGGTACTTCTCAAGGTAGTGTCGTGGTGCTTGATGTGGTGCGTGCGTTGCTCCGAATGGGACGTAGGCGAAAAAAGGTCGATCCGGTCTTATTCCTTTGCTATCACTGATCATTCTTAGTAGCTGGTCGACCAGGTCTTCACTCACGTGATAACCATCTTCCGGTTTTCCTGGGGCTGGTATCGTATGGTTATCACAGACAAGGGCTGGGTTAAATTGATCGGTTTCTCCCTCCAGGAAACCGTAGAAACGATCGAAACCTCGAGCAAGTGGCCACTGGTCAAACGGACCTGCAGCCGAGCACTGTTCCATCGGCGCGAGGTGCCATTTCCCTGTGCAAAAAGT
>CAJQGN010000142.1 GCA_905477545.1 uncultured Acidimicrobiales bacterium
TCCCATTCGATGGCCGGCGACATTAATGACGTCGTCGACACGACCGGTAATCCAGTAGTACCCGTCCTCGTCTCGGCGAGCACCATCCCCGGTAAAGTACTTACCTGGGAACATTTTGAAGTAGGTCTCTTTAAACCGTTCGTGATCCCCGTAAACAGTCCGCATCTGACCGGGCCATGAGCGCTTGATTACCAATGACCCGGATGTAGCGCCTTCGAGTTCATTCCCCTGATCATCGACCAATGCGGGCTCAATTCCAAAAAACGGCAGGGTCGCAGAACCAGGCTTTAAGCTTGTTGCCCCCGGTAGAGGTGATATCAATATCCCGCCGGTTTCGGTTTGCCACCAAGTATCTACAATAGGGCAGCGACCATCTCCAACTACGTGGTAATACCATTCCCAAGCTTCCGGGTTAATCGGCTCTCCCACACTACCTAGAATTCTTAGGCTTTCTCGCTTGCAAGATTTTACGAACTCATCGCCCTGCCCCATCAATGCGCGGATCGCCGTCGGTGCGGTGTAAAAAATATTAACAGCGTGTTTATCAATGACCTGCCACATACGGCTTGCGTCGGGATAAGTTGGGACACCTTCGAACATGAGCGTAGTCGCGCCGTTTGCGAGCGGGCCATAGACGATATACGAATGTCCAGTCACCCAACCAACATCAGCAGTGCACCAATACACTTCGCCATCTCGATAGTCGAAGACATACTTATGTGTCATGGCCACATGGAGCAGGTAGCCGGCCGTCGTGTGTAATACCCCTTTCGGTTTTCCAGTTGAACCGGAAGTATATAAAATGAACAACGGATCCTCCGCTGCCATGGACTCAGGCGGGCAATCTGCGCTTTGGTCAGCCAGGCTTTCGTGATACCAGTGGTCACGGCCAACGACCCATTTGACGTCCGACCCTGTCCGCTTAATGACGAATACCGTTGTAACCTGAGGGCAACTCTCTAGCGCCTTGTCAGCATTTTCCTTCAAAGGAACAGCGCGCCCGCCACGCAAACCCTCGTCCGCGGTAATCAGCGTAGTGCATTCGGAATCAAGGATTCGGTCCTTCAGAGCATCAGGTGAAAAACCGCCGAAGACAACGGAATGGACCGCGCCAATTCGTGCGCATGCAAGCATTGCTACAGCTGCCTCGGGAACCATTGGCATATAAATCGAAACTCGGTCGCCTTTCCCCACGCCCTTAGATTTAAGCGCGTTCGCGAAACGACAAACCTGCTCGTGTAAATCGCGAAAGGTCAGGTGCAAAGAGTCGTTGGGATCGTCCCCTTCCCAGATGATGGCAGTCTGGTCTGCTCTGGTTTCGAGATGCCGATCGAGACAATTAAAGCTTACGTTGAGACGAGCCCCATCGAACCATCGAATCTCGGCTCTGTTAAAATCCGACGAGGTGACCTCAGACCAACGCTGTTCCCAGCTGAGAAACTTGTCTGCCTGGTCAGCCCAAAAGACGTCCGGTTCCTGCAGCGACTGAGTGTACATTCGTTGATATTGCTCATCGTCGATATGAGCCGCTACCGCCGTCTGATTTGAAACGGGATAAGACTTGATTTCGGACATCAGTTGAAGCTCCACAAAACGTTCGCCTCAGCTTTACTTCTCCCGGGTACGTTGAGCTCAAGAGTGCCCAGTGATAACCGTGACGCAGTGCCGGCGACGATAAAAAGATACCGCGGAAAATTTTACCACAGCGCCTTTTGCACCCGGCGCCACACCCAAAACGGAGCTTCGATATGACGAGCGTTAATCCCGATCTAGATGAGATTCTCAAGGTTGCGTTGCGAGCCGTGTCGGACGCATCGATAATTACTCGGACTGTCCAGACTCGGGTGGAAACCATCCGGCAACACACAAAGGACGACAGGAGTCCGGTTACGGTGGCCGATTATGCGGCCCAAGCACTAATCGCCGCACGGCTGAACGACGCCTGGGGTGAACTGAAATTGGTAGGCGAGGAAGATGCATCGTCACTACGCATATCGGGCAATGCGAGCCTCCGCGAGGCCGTCACCGAGGTGACTCGAGAAGTGTGGGACGATGCCCGCGTCGACGATGTACTGGACGCGATAGACCTTGGCAACCATGACGCAAGCGCCGAGCGCTATTGGACGCTCGACCCAATTGACGGAACGAAGGGCTTTCTACGCGGCGGTCAATACGCAGTTTCGCTGGCTCTCATAGAAAACGGTACCGTCACGCTCGGTGTTCTCGGGTGTCCAAATATGTCCTCGGACTTTGAACGACCGTTCGATTCTCCTGACTCAGCTGGCTGTCTCTTTTACGCTAGTCTGGGTAACGGAAGCTGGACCGTGATCGGGGACGCTGACACCAGCACCGCGGCCCGCTTGACTGCGTCCGCAACAACTGACCTGACGAGCATGCGGTTATGCGAGTCCGTCGAAGCCGGACATTCGCGTTTGGACGAGTCAGCTCGCATATTCGAGCATCTGGGCGGTCGGGGGCGCCCGGCCAGACTCGATAGCCAATGCAAATATGCGGTAGTCGCTCGCGGGCAGGCTGACGCTTATCTACGCCTACCGACATCTCGCAGTTACGTCGAAAAAATTTGGGATCATGCAGCAGGAAAAATCGTGGCGGAAGAAGCTGGCGCAATCACCACCGATATTCGCGGAAACGATTTAGATTTTTCTAAAGGCTCATTGTTGTCAGCGAATCGGGGCGTAATTTGTACCAGCCCAGCTTTTCACATCCCGATAATTCGGGCTATTGGTGACCTCAATCTGTTTCCTAACTAATTTGTAGGGTCTTTTGCGATATTTCTTGTGATTTGGCTTGAGCTTTAGGAGTGGCCAGTATTCGTTATATAGAATCATGAGCCATGAATGGGCCAATGCCATCGGTAGCACCTTTATTTAAGGTCGCAATCGAGTTAGACAACGGCTGGAGATCTAGGACGAAAGGTTAAAGGTAAGTGGGGCCAGCGATCATTTCATTTTTCTCAAGGCGGCGCAGCGGCGGTGAATTCGAACTCGCAGCGCCGGGATCGGGCCGCCCCCTTCGATGCCCAGCTCGTCATTAATCTCCGATGCATAGTTTTCAAAAAAATCGAGTCCAAAAATTGTCGATGTCTGGCGAGGGCGTGAGGTACGCTCCCTCGAATGAGAGCCTCCGGGAACTTCTGGGCATCCGCATCTCCGTGATAGCCTTCATCGGGGGGATTAAAGCGTAATAGATCTGGGCTCTCTGAATAGACCATCCGTTAGTTTGGCTAGACCGGCTACGCAGTGAAGGGACGCTACCGCGCAGAAGCAATGTGCTCAGCCTTGGTGCTGGTCACAGGCGGCAAGAACGAGTCGCCGGGCCTGCATCTATCGGTAAACCAGGGCGCCAACCTTTTGACGATTATTCGTGCGTTGATCGAACTCGTGCATCCTAAGAAGCGCAGCTCTCAGTGCCGACGACCCTGCACATTCGAGGCGTCCGAGGGCATCCTTTACGTTAATTAAAATTCCGCAAAGGATCGGCGGGACCGGTCTCGCTCCTGAAGGACTTGTCAGCCTTTAAAGTCATCGCTGGCAGGCCATCGTAGCTCATCGTCTGCGTTCCTTCTCGCCCCCTGCGCGTTGGTTCAAAATTCAGAATAGTTTCCGCTTAGTAGGTGCTTGCTATCTAAACCTCTCGCATAGCCAGCTCTCCCTGACATTCTTGAATACTCTTTCTCCTGCGACATACTAGCGCTATATTGAAAATTGATGATTTCGATAGATCTTTGGCGATGACTAAGTTGGATCATAGAAGCGAGAACCTTTTGGCTCCGATTCCTCCCTCCGACCTCGGCCAGGCATGGGTTAGGGTAGTCCTAGCAGCACTTGTCTTTATATGGACTTTGGGTACTGAAGATCATCCTCCGTCGGAGACTCTAGTCGATCATTTGCCACTCGTCCTGTCTAGCGGCTACTTTTGCTTTGCGCTGTGTGTCTTAGCAGCTTTGCGGTTGCTGGAGCGAATCGCACCGAAATTCGAAACCCTAACTACCGTAACTCGATGTTTTTGCCTGGTAGCAGATACGGCCGCAATTAGCCTATATACCGCCACCGCCTCGGAAGCCGGCGTAATTCTGCTTCCCGTTTACATTACGTACATCATCGGCAACGGCTTCAGATTCGGAATAGTGTACTTCTTCGCTGCGATGGTATTTACGCTTGTCGGATTCTCGATTGCAAAGGAATTCAATCCATCGATTGGAGGCCACGGTATGCTGGTAGCGTTGTATTATTTTTCAATCGTCTTCGTCCCACTTTATTCCTTGAGTTTGCTCTTCCAGTACCAAACTGTAGTTAATCATCTGAAATTGGCGACTGCCGAACTGAATAGGTTTATCGCGACAATGAGCCATGAGTTTAGGGCGCCCCTCCAAACGATCTTAGCGATTACTGAGTCGCTGGTAACAGAAGCGAACGGTTCCACCATTTCGAGTACCTACCGGGCTGTCCTATTGGACCGACTCAGAATAATCGCAATATCATCGAACCGCTTGCTCAGTATGGCAAACCGAATCGTTAGCCATGATGTCGAGAGTAACCGTGTGCCAGCGCCATCGATTCCGAGCAATATTTATCGGGAGATAAGAAATGTAACAGACTTATTCGCAGTGGAGGCAAAGATCAAAAGATTGTTCGTTAAATGGCAAATAGAAAGCTCGGTTGTGCCGCTTGTGGATATCGCACCGAATACATTGCAAGCGGTACTTTTTAACCTTGTCGGTAACGCCATCAAGTACACGGATGAGGGCGGCGTTTGGTTACATGTCAAGGCCGAGGGACATGACCTTTCGGTCTTACACATCGAGGTTAAGGACACCGGACTCGGGTTCGAACACACCCAACGAAATCCGCTACCACTTGCCGGTAGTAGTACGAACGTTCGAAATCCAACCAAAGGAGGATTGGGGATGTCAATCACCAAGGCGAGCATTAACAATATTGGGGGAGTCCTGTCGGTAACCGATTCATCTCCCGTCGGTTCGTCTTGTGTGGTGAAGCTTCCGATGAGAAAAGCGGTGGATGCCGGACCCGAAATAGCGGGTTGGTTGCCAATACTTTGGCTTCGCGAAACTGAACCTGACATTGAGAGTTTTTACCGGCTCGTAAGCTGTGACATTTTCCCAGTGGTTTTAACTTTGGCGCAGCTCCGTGGCTGCGGACATTTGCTGTCCTCAATTGATGTTTTGTTGCTCGAAAATTTCGATTCCGAGTATTCAGATGTTACCGAACTGATCGCGGAGACTTTTTACGGGCTATCGGTACCCGTTATCGCCTATCACGTTGGGGGTGAACTTCGTGAAGATCTTAGCCCACCGGGCGTCAATTTCATCCTTAATATTTCAAATTCCGAAGACCTCCGAAAACTTAAATATTTCGCCACCCAGGAGGCGCTGCCTACACAACTCGCGAAAGGAGCCCTTAATGGATTCAGGATTCTAACCATTGACGATAGCCTGCTCATTTCTGAGTCTATTCGGCAGTCCCTCACCTTACAGGGTGCCGTCGTCGATGCGGTACTAACGAGCGAAAAGGCCGAATCAAGTTTGGGCCAATTCCGTTACGATTTCGTGATCACTGACTATTCGGTGGACGAGCAGGATGGGGCCCAGCTGCTTGGAATGATTCGAGCTAATTTAAGGGGCCCCACAAAACTGGTGCTACTAACGGGGTACGACTCGATGGAGGTCCGTCAACATGCTGAAGCAACAGCGGTAGATCGAATTCTCTTAAAACCCGTGAGGGGAGCACAATTGGTCGACACCTTATTGGAGTTGTCCGAGGGAGAGGAATCGGATCAGGTGGGAATAGGAACATCGGAAGGTTTCGGTGGATTCAATTCGACATTGCGGGAGTTCGCTTCTTATTACAAGACTGACGGTGATCTTGAGACAGTGCTGGCAAAAATTAAGCTGGAGACCGTACATGCTGTGTCTTCCTTGCTCACCATGACCCTTACGGGTAACAGAGCTGGAGTGAAAAGATATCGACATAAGCTTCAGGGGATGATGGACATGCTTGGCGTCCACGAAATCATGCAGGAAGTCGACGGCCTCAACGCAAGTTTGACAACCGGGCGCCAGCTGAGCGTTCGCCATCTGAAGCAGATCGAATCGATACACTTGAGTATCGAGCGGGAGATAAGAAAGCATCACTCGGCGGCCAAAACTGAACAGCAGCGCTGAATGAAACACCTCAGTTTTTCCCGGTATCTTTCGTGTGGAGAAGGTACTCCCATGACAAGAAGTAACAGATGTTCCCCAGAGGATCGATAACACGTTGCACGCGTGACGCACTAACTCGTGGCTGCGCTTTTGCCGCAAAGGGCTGCGATACAACCGATTGTTCAGAAGATCAGTTCCAAGGGCGAAATACTGCGAAAGTAGTGTAAGCGAGCCGATGGCGGTCGTCGCTTCGGCAAGACGCCCTCAGAGCTTGATTAATTCAAGCCGTTGAAATCTGAGTATCGGGAGCTTAAGGAGGCGAGCGAGTTCCCGCGTGAAGTTTCAGCGTTCTTGCTCCGGCGCGGAGCTCGACGACAAAGCGGAGTAATGGTCGCGTTTATCGAGACCACCGAAACGAATACCGGGGCGAGCCCATGAACCGGGTGCAGCTCATTGGCCCGCCCGCATACCACGATTTAAAGATGCTCGATCGTTATCGGAACCGACAGCCGCCGGGCGATCACAATGATGAAGCGGTCAGGCGAGTGTGGACTCAGAACATCTAAGTCCAGAGCGCACTCAGGGTGTGGAAGCAATTGAAGCTGTCGTCGCAGGCGGCCCGCCAATGAATCGTGGATCGTTTTATCAAGAACATCGACTTGTGCTGAGGGCGCCGAGGCGAAGCGCTCAAGATCACGATCTCGGATGCCCACACATCGCGTTCAGCAGATCTGCCTGAACGCCATTTCATCTCCGCACGCACCACTAACACCACGTAAGTCGGGACGTGGCGTGGGCCCGTGTTTGGTGCCTTGGTGATTGATGTGTGCTTGCATCGCATCATCCGTTGGCGACCGTCCGCGTCGCTGACAGCCGAGGTGATGCGCGATGCCCTAGATCATGCAGTCCAGGCGCGGGGCAGTTCGAGGAGTTGAGCCATCATAGCTACCGAGGGGAGCAGTACCGACCCATCGGTTTTGGTCTTTGTGTGGCCGAAGCCGGTATCACGGCACCGATAGGGAAGGTCGACGATAGCTACAACAAAGAA
>CAJQGN010000143.1 GCA_905477545.1 uncultured Acidimicrobiales bacterium
GCAGGACCTTCTTTCGCCGGTCACGCTAGTATCGCTGGGTTCTCAGACTTTGTTATCGCAACGAAAGGGTCAGCTATTGGCATGGGCGGCCCTCCAATGGTAGAAGCTGCGTTAGGACTTTCTCTCACTCCTAACGAGTTGGCCGGCGCGGAAATGCACGATGAACTTGGAGGAATAGATCTGCTAGTTAACAGCGACGCTGAAGCCATTAACGCCGCAAAGATGTATCTAAGCTTCTTCGAAGATAGGGCAACAGGTCAACTTCCAGACATTGGAATCAATGATGAATTCTTGTTCACAACGTACAAGGAAGACCACATTTCTTTGATCATCCGTTCGCTAATAGACCCTGGTAGCTATTTTGAACTTCGTCCAAACTTTGCCACCACAGTTACCACCGGTTTCGCACGAATTAATGGCAAAACAGTTGGTGTCTTAGCAAATAACTTTTTTGTGCGAAACGGTGAAATAGATGAATCAGGAGCTACTAAGGCAGCTAGATTTGTTGAGCTATGCGACAGCTATGAGTTCCCAATTCTGTCTCTGATAGACAGCGCAGGGACGGTAACTAGCTGGAAGGATGAAGCTACCGGGGTAATGGTGACCGAACCTGGCTTGTCCCGTTCCCACACCAGGGCGCTAATGGCACACCAACACCGAACAGTTCCTCTGATTTCCATTCAAATAGGAAAAGCCGGCGGTTTCTCAGGACATATTATGTGTGGCTCCCCGACTGGCCACATATCACCGTTAGCTTCTTTTGCTTGGCCAAATGCGGAAATCGGCAACGTAGATGGCTTCAGCGCTACTCGCAACATGAATGCGTTTGATGATGTAATCGAGCCAGGTGAGACCCGTAAAAATATTGCCAATTTACTAAACCTGCTTCCATCGCAATCTGATCGAAGATCTCTGATTTCCGATAAGAAGCATTCAGTCGACACGTGGTAACGACTAGAAAAACTTAAAATTAGTAGAATTGATATATGGCCACATCGATAAGAAGAAGTACTCAGGGCGAGAAAAACACAGGACTCCCAAAAGGACCTGCCGCTATGTCTCACAAAGAAGTAACTGACTTTATGTGGGCTATGAAATCGTTATACCGACAGACCTCTTCTGGCCAGACAGAGGCACCACTACGCAAAACCGATACACGCAACTGCACGAGCTACCGCCAGATTTTAGAACGACTTTACATACAGCCGACGCCGTGACTACCTATGGCTACTGTTGGCCACAGTCAGTCTTACCCGGCGAGAGAGTGTCCCTGGCTGTAAGCAGTGCTGTTTCTTCCTGCGATGTTGAAATCGTAAGAATTGGATCTACAGAAACACTCGTCGGCAGGTGGGAAAATTTGGCTGTTACTCAGCAGTTCGTGCCCGCCAACGCCGCCAGCTCAGGTTGCAATTGGGCAGAAACACTCAGCATTGCGGTTGACGGCTCATGGGAGACAGGGTTTTACCTAGTTCGTCTTAATGATCAGGAGGGTAAAAAAGCTGAAGCATTTTTCGTAGTTCGTTCATCAGAACCGCGAGACACTCTCCTAGTTTTGTCCACATCTACGTGGGCCGCTTACAATGACTGGGGAGGGCCTAGCTTTTACACCGGCGGACATCACTCATCGTTACAAAGGCCACTCCCAAAAGGGTTTCTTAACAAGCCTGACCCCCACCAGTATCGCGTAGCTCGTATAACTGAGCTTTCTGCGAATGCACGACGCGAGCATTTCTCCAATTTCTCAATCTGGTCTTGTGCCGCTGGTTTCGCAAACTGGGAATTCTTATTTGTGCAATGGGCAGAAGACAAGGGTATTGAACTTGATTACGCCACCAGTCTTGACCTCCATAACAACCCAGATCTACTCAAGCCATATTCGTCTTACATAAGTGTAGGCCATGATGAATATTGGTCCGCTGAGATGCGCAATCACCTTGAAGACTGGATAGCACAGGGTGGTCTAGCCAGCTTCTTTTCGGGAAACACAGCGTTTTGGCAAGTGCGGTTTCAAAAAGACGAATCGACGATGGTGGGATACAAGCAAAAGTTTTTTAAGGATCCTGTAATGGGAACTCCTGAACAGAGATCTGTTACGACGATGTGGAGTGACCCTTTAATAGGGCGTCCTGAATCGCACATGACCGGAGTCAGCTTCACTCGCGGCGGATATTCCCATTGCCGAAACGCTCCAACTGGATCGGGTGGTTACACAGTTTGGCGCCCAGATCATTGGGTTTTTGACGGACTCTCTCTGCATCCCGGCGACATAATCGGAGACGGTCATATCGTCGTTGGCTATGAGTGCGATGGATGCGAACTATCCCTAGAAAATGGTATTCCAGTCGCTACTGACTCGGCCGCTACGCCCATCGGGTTTGAGGTACTAGGAACAGCTCCTGCACGTCTATGGGAAACCGCAGATTTACCCGCGCAACTAGATGACAGCTACGTTGGAGAACTGAATTGGATAGCCGAAAGGCTTGCCGGCGCAGATACTGCTGAAAACAGAGATCGTTTTGCAATGGGATATGCAGTCATGGGGTCATTTACACTCGCCAAAGGCGCAGTGTTTACCGTTGGTTGCACCGA